>JAQGOX010000636.1 GCA_028293365.1 Verrucomicrobiales bacterium
CTCGCAATTCATCCAGGATGAATTTGCTCATCTCATTCACCGTCCATGCGCTCATCGTGCTGGTCGGATTTTATTTTGCCGCGCGCGGTGGCCTGCTCGGCAAACAATTGAAAAAAATTGCCGTCGAAATGGTGAAGGAAAAACCGCCGGAAAAACCCAAGGAACCGGAAAAACCGAAAGTCGAAGTGCCTAAACCGGAAACACCAAAAGAGATGCCCAAAGTCGAAGTGCCAAAAATGGTGGAAGCCCAAAAATTATCAGCACCTCCGCCCAGTGCGCCGCCAACAGTGGCGCCGCCTGCGGCTGAATTGCCCTCCTTTGACTTCGCCGGCGGAAAGGCCGTCCAATCCAGCGCTGATCCTATTGACCTTTACAAAGGCCTCGTTCAATTCGCGTTTACCGCCAAATGGAATAAACCCGAGGATTTGGAGGATGATAAATTTGCGGCCGAAATCCAGGTCTCGATCAGTCGGGACGGGCGCATCAGCAATCCTCAATGGCTCAAAAGCTCGGGCAATACCCGCTGGGACAATTCCGTTAAGCAGGCTCTGGCAGCCGTGACAAGCATGGATCACATGCCGCCGACGAATTTCCCGCCGCACGTGATCATTCGCTTCGACGTGCAGGAACAAACCGAATCCGCTTTTCAATGAACTTGTGAAAAAGACTTCGCAATCCCATCACAGCACGTTGAACGAACTCAACATCACGCCCCTGTTGGATTTGGTCTTCGTGTTGCTCGTGATTTTCATCATCACCACACCGCAGATGATGAACAATTTAGAAATGACGCTGCCCTCCGGCAAGCCGCCGCCAAAAACCGACCAGCCGAAACCCAAAATCAATCACATCGTAGTGGACGCCACCGGGAAGACATTTCTAAATGATAAAATGGTCACCGTCCCAGAGCTGAGAAAAGAATTGCAGGACCTGAAAGCGCGAACTCCCGATCTGAGCGTGGTGGTGAAAGGGTCGGACGACGTGGAGTATCAGAATATGATTAACGTGCTGGACGTGCTTCAACAACTCGACATCACGAAGATCGGCCTGGCGACCGCAAGCGAATGATAACCGTAAAGAATATCTACGCAATCCAACGAACTAAGACTGCGGTTGGTAATAAAATGGGCTTTTGCATTAAAATTTTCCGGGGCCAAATCCATCGGCCTCGCGGCGCCACTGCGTTGCGATGCACCCCCGCCCCCTTCCGGCTGACGGGACAGGACGGGACAATTAATTTTCATTCTGGTGCGTTGTCGTGCGGTCGTCAGAAAACGAAGCGTGCAAGAACCTGAATGAATCGGTGATGTCGTTGAAAATGCGGCTCATAATCAGGTCCTTTCTTAAAGGTTTTGGGCGTAAGAAATGAATTTGCGGTACTCGCTGAGGATCGAAGCCAGCGCGCGGACCAGCGCGGCTTCCTTCAAAAAGGAAGGCGGCAACTTGGGCGTTTCGAGAATAATTTCAAACGGCCGCGGGCGCACTTTTGGCGGGGCGCTCAGGACGCCTTCGTAGCATTCGCGCACCACGCCTTCCCGGGCTTTGAAGCCGTCAATGACCGCGCGCTGATCGCGAGGGAGAAATTCCTCAGCCGCTTGCAAGGCCGGTTCTATTAGATGCTTCGTTAAGGTCGCGCCGCGCACGATGCCGTAAAAACCGGAAGCGGTGTCGTCGGTGTGCAGTGAGATTAGTCCGTGAAAAGAGCGGGAGGTTAAATCAGCCTGCAATAATCTGACTTCCGGTTCGGCGGAGTTCTTCCAGAATTCACGATTCAAGTCTTTGCCGCGGCGCGAATGGCGGGTGTCATCCTCGAAACCGGTGGGATTGCAAATAGGATACACCGACAGTGCATACCCCGCCGCAAGCTCTGGCCTGGTTTCCAATAATTTTAGGAATTGGATCGCGGCATGCACGCCTTCCGGTTCGTCGCCGTGAATGCCCGCAAAAATCGCGATTCGAATCGGCGCATCCCCACCTTTGGGACCAAGGAACAGGTAACGCGGCAATTCATATCGTTCGCCGTCGATTTCAAAATTGTTGCTGGTTTGTCGGACGAAGCTTGGCGATGAGGCCGTCAACGCATCAAGCGGCGCCAGGAGGTCGGCGATTGATCGCCGTGAGGGCGCGGGCTTCTTCGCGAGCGGGTTGGAAAGTAGAACGGAGGTTCCCATATATATTTGTGTTTATGTCTTTCATGGAAACCTCCGGTGGTCCGGTCAGCTCAAGTTTTGCGATATATTGTCCGCTGTGATTGTTAGCGTGTTATTTTGACTCCGACTGCGGTTTATCGAACCGTAGTCGTTCGGTCGTCTCCACCTGGACTACGCGCGAATCGTGGACTGTGATTTGCACCACTCCAAAACGCAGCGCCGTCACTTGCTTCTGCACGAGTTCGAGCCAATCCGCGTTAGGTTTCGATTCACCCGTTTCAGAATTTGAGGTACTCATCTTTATAAAGTCTATTGATATAGTAGAGATTAAGACCAAATAAAAAGAAATCCGGCATTTCTTTTCTGGCGCAAGCCATTTTTAAACTGGTTTCCGTTCGCATTAATATACTACTAACTTGGTCGTATTTTCAATGATTCGCTCTGAATGTCAACCCCTTTTTTGAAAAACTTCAAAATCTTTTAAATCCCCTCGCCGCCAGCGAAATTTCCTGCGACTTCTTGGGGCGTTAAGGGTGCTCCTTTGGCGACGTCGGCTAAGGTCGAACGGTCCATAATCCCGGCAACGTAATTTCGCGCGTCAAAGAAAACCCTTCGAAATCGGCACACGGGCTCTTGGGAACAGCGTCGGTATCCGGTTACAGAAACGCAATCAATAGGCGCTAAAATGCCATCAAAATGGCGCACGATTTCGCCCATCGTGATCTCATTCGGTTTCTTCGCTAACATGTACCCGCCTCTGATGCCGGCCACACTGTCAACCCAGCCTCGGGATTTCAAATCGAGCATAATCTGCTCAAGAAATCTCTTTGGCACATCATTTCGCCGGGCCAGTTCGCGGATCGGAATGGGAACACCCTGATAATGGTCTACGAGGGTAAAGAGTGCCCTGAGGGCATAATCTGTTTTCCGCGAAACGCGCACTTAAATACGATAGGAACAATCGTATTTAGGTCAAGGAAGTATCCTACGGTAGATTCATTCCGGGAATGCCTCGACCGGTAATCTCGGGGCTCGTGGATGCACGTTTGGTCGATTCTCGACTCCTAAAGCTTCCAGTTGCGCTGATAGCCAGTGGGCCGCAGTCCACGAGTTAATTTTCGAACGCAACTGTTTCAAGCGCGCTTCACGTTCGATGCGAGGCGTGTTCAACGCCCACGACATGGCGCGTGCCGTTCCCTCAATGTCGAGCGGCGAGATCAACAGTGTGCTCGCGCCGATTTCCGAAGCAACGCCGGCTGTTTCCGAGATGATGGCAACACCGGGACGTTTGGAAGTCAGAGCCCACTCTTTTACGACCAGGTTCATTCCGTCTTCACGGGAATTGACCAGCAGGACATCGCACTGCTCCATGGCAACCAGAGCTTGCTCCCGATCATTCGTGTAAAAAACTTCAATTGGCTCAAACCCACAATCGGAGGCGAAGCGACGATTGACCTCATCAATTGCTGCATACACGGCATCGTGGTAATCACGATAAACGCTGAGATCGGTGCGTGAGGGAACCAGGAAAGCAAGGAATCTTACATTACCTCGCAACTCTGGCCTCAACTCAAGCAGACGACCGAAGGCTTTGAAACCAATGATCTGGTTTTTGCTTGGATCCAACCGGTCCACCCGGATGATGGTTTGTTTTTCAAAGCGGCCCGAAAGAGCCTCACGGATAGGGGTAATTGCGGGAGACTGCATGGTTTGCTTAATCGCCGCTGGATCGGTGCTCGCAGGAAACACACAAACCCTTACAAGTCTGCCATCAGGAGCGACCACTGTTCCCTTCTCGTAATTCACTTTTGCCCCCAGCAATTCTTCGCAGCAGCCGAGAAATGGCCGCGCGTCCCAGAGGGTTTGCATGCCGATAACATCCGCGCCCAACATTCCCTTGAGAATCACATCACGCCATTGTTGCGGAATCAATTTGAG
>JAQGOX010000482.1 GCA_028293365.1 Verrucomicrobiales bacterium
ATCGACGCGACGATACTGCGGACAACCAACGCTTTAGGTTTAAATATCGCGACGAAGGGGGACGCTTTTTCAGAGACAAACGGCATCAAACTCTGGCTGATGACAAATGCCAGACTTCACGAGCTTCAGGGAGTTTTGAGCGAAAAGGGCAACGAAATTCTTGCTCGTCCGAGAGTTGTCGCAGCGGATGGCGTCGAAGGCAGTATGTACATCGGTAGTGTCCTGCCTATTCAAGGAACGAATCGTAATGTTGGATTGGAAATGAGCGTGTTTCCTCGCACCAGAAAATCTTCGACGGACCTCACGCTTACGCTGCTTTCCACAGAAGCAGTAACCAACCCGTCGTCACAGTCGAAGGGAGTGTTCCCGGATGCAGTAGCCATTCAGACAAACTTGGCGGTCGTGCCGCGCGTCCAAATTCCATCTGGAATGGGTGTCTTGCTGATTAGCGGCGCACCGGCACACAACGCAAAGAATCCCACGAATTCAGGAGGAATCGCGGTATTGGTTGCTGTTGAGGCTGAAAAGTTAAACCGATAGAAATCACGAGCAGTTTAAAAACGCTCTAAAATGCCCCAGGAGCGATGGACCCGGATGTCGAGTGCGATGGTCCTCCAGCGTGTAATCTATGTCAGGAATGGATCAATGCCGCGTGGCCCCGCTTAGGCCATATCGCCGGGAACGACTGTGCTAATGATAAACCGAATGCTTCCGGTTCGGTCGGAAGGCAGGGGGAAGAAACCAGGCCATGACGACCAACGCGGCGATCAATTTCCTATTCATACTTGTAAATATGTACCGCCAAAAGGATAAGAGATGACAAGAAATTGCACTTACGAGAAAGCCGCATGGGACCCGATAAACTCTTTCGCTCGTTTGATTCCGATTTAACCTTTTGTATCTACCGTTCGCTCTGAAAAATCAGCCGCACCTCTTCAACCTTGAGGCGAGGTTTCTCCCGGAAACCTCCTATTCATAACGAAGCGCCACCATCGGATCCGTTTTCATGCCTCGATAAGCAGGAATGACACTGGCGGCCAGAGAAGCCACCGATAAAACCGCTGCCACACCCAGAAAAACAGACATTTCCAATCCACCAACTCCGTAAAGGTAACCACGAATCAATCGAACTATTCCGGCGGTCGCAACCGATCCTGTTACCACACCCAAACCAGTTAGAACCAGCCCCTCGGTCAAAACCTGTTGCAGAACGTCGCGTCGATTGGCTCCCAGCGCCATTCGAATGGCAAACTCCTTGACGCGTTGCGCCACAGTGCAACTCAAAACGCCGTAAAGACCTAATGCCGCGAGAAGAAGACCCAAAACGCTGATCCCTGAGATAAAACCCGCCGCTCTTCTCGGAAAGAAATAGCGATAATCAAGATGGGACTCCATCGTTTGGAGATTGGAGCTATTAAGATCAGGGGCTAGTTCCCGTAGAGCCTGCCGCACCGCCGGAATGCCAGAACTGGCCAGCCCTTCACATCTTACCATCAAATGCATCGCACCCGGATATACCTGGTCCGCCGACCAATAAAGATAATCAGTAGGATCCTCTACAAGTCCGTGATATTTCGAGTCCTTTGCCACACCAATAATCTCAGCCCAAATCGGAGCTGGTCGTACTCCACCAGGAAGAGGAGTTCCCTTCTGGTAGGAGGTCACGCACACTCTTTTTCCCACCGGATTCTCACCCGGCCACTTATCCCGTGCCAGGGTTTCATTCACGATGGCAACCCGGATTCCGTTCGGAGCTTCTCGACCGAACCCACGACCTTGAACGATCGGAATGCCCACCGTCCGGAAATAGTCTGACGAGACAGTGTTGGCATAGGCGGAGAAACGACGGGCAAGCCCGTTGTGGCTCGACGCGGTGCGCGAGCGCATTTCGATATCTCCATAAATCTTGCGGCCAGTAAATCCAAGCGGACGATGCTGTGCCAGCGCGGCGGATTTGATTCCCGGGGAGGATTGAATCTTTTCCAGGATTTGGCTGAGTATTTGTCGTTCGGTATCAGAAGATTTTCCGAGCGAGGGCACATCCAAAAAAAGTGATAGAAGAGGCCTGGGATCAAAACCAAGATTAATTGCGAGTGCATTATGCAGACTTTTCACACAAAGGCCCGCCATCGCCAGAAGGACGACGGCTGCAGCAATTTGCCCCATCGCCAGAATCCAGAGGGTGCTGATCCGTCCGAATTTGTTCGGTCCAGCCAAATTGCTTTTGAGTGCAAGCCCGTCATCAAATTCGGCCGCTTTTGGCGCTGACAGAAAACCGATTACGAGACCGGCCAGAACTGTTAGCAATAGAATAAATCCGATAACCCGGCCATCATAGTCCAAATTGAAATCCAACTGGTAAAACGAAATCGCATTGAAGCTTTTAATGGCAATGCCGATTAACCGTGTTGTCCAGTAGCTCAGAATCAATGCCGCCGTCCCACCCATGGACGAAAGCAGTAGATTTTCCGTGAATAATTGTCGCAGCAATCTTCCACGACTGGCTCCGAGCGCGAGACGCACCCCAATTTCCAAACGGCGTTTGTGCGCACGCGCGAGGAGAAGATTTGTCAGGTTGGCACATGCGAGTAATAGAAACAGCCCGCTTAAAGCCTGCACGTAGAAACCACGTTCTGCCATGAGCGCCATCTCGCCGCGAACACTCTGCTCCAAAGGGGCCAGGGTCACCGTTCTGCCCTGATTCACATCGCGATGACTTCGCTCGATTTCGCGCGAACGCATTTGTACAGCCGAGGCCGCTGCCGGGATATTGGCACCGGGTCTCAAACGCGCACGCAGCCGCAGCCAATCCTGCCCGCGAGCGAGCAGATCATGCCCCAACCGGGCATAAATCGGTTGCACCTCGTCGATCATGTTTAGCGGAATCCATAAATCAGGAGATCGGTCCAGTGTATCGCCACGAAAATTCTTCTCCGCGACCCCCACGATCGTAAAAACCCGATGATTGATACGAATTGTCTGCCCGATGATGGAAGGAGTTCCGCCAAAATGCCGTCTCCAATAATCGTGACTCAGGACGGCGATGGCATCCGCGCCTCGATGAAGACCCTCCCGCGCATCAAAGAAACGTCCGGCCGCAGCGCGAACTCCAAGAACACGAAAATAATCTCCTGTGACCAGTCCGACCAACCCATCCGTGGAACCGTTTCCGGCATCAACTTCAGCGGACTGAACACCGGCAGCAACAATTCCTTCGAGAACGTTAGTCAGATTGCTGAAATCCAGATAGTCGGCATAGGACAATGCCAGCGCCCTGGTGCCACTGGCATCCAAATAATCGAAACTAACCAGCTCCTCAATACGAGAGACGCCCGGCAGAGAACGCCAAACGACTGCGTTGATGAGATTAAAAATGGTGGTATTGACTCCAATTCCGAGCGCAAGGGTCAGCACGGCCACAGTCGTGAAGACCGGGTTCTTCCGAAGTTGGCGTGCGGCGTAGCGCAGGTCCTGCCAGAGCATCTCCGACCAAGGCAACCCGCGTTGGTCCCGATAGGCTTCCTTCGTGGACTCAATTCCGCCCAATCTGATCACCGCCTGCCGCCTTGCTTCCTCAGCCGTCATGCCCAAGCGGAGATTGTCTTCGAGGTGCAATTGAAGGTGGCTCTCGACCTCCTCGTCGAGTTCACGGTCATTACGCTGCTTGTCGTACAAGCCGCCGAGCCGCATTAGCCATCCTCGAAGTGTTCTCATAGGAACTTTTCATTCATAACGAAGTGCCTCCATCGGATCGACTTTGGCCGCGCGTCGTGCGGGTAAGTAACAGGCCGCGAGTGCTACACAGAGCAGGAGCAGCACCACTCCACTGAAAACCGCAGGGTCGGTCGGGCGAACCTCGTAGAGTTGGTGCTGGAGCAAACGCATGAGGTAAAACGCGGCCAGCGCGCCCAGGCCAATACCAATGGCTGCCAGTCGGATTCCGGCGCGCATGATCATATTGATCACCTGACTGCGCCCTGCGCCGATGGCAATACGAATACCAATCTCGCGAGTGCGCCTCGCCACCGAATAAGCCAGCACCCCATAAATTCCGAGAGCGGCCAGAATCAACCCCACCACTGAGAAGACAATCAGATAACTCATATAGGTACGCTGTGCTTCCGTGGAATCGTAGAGCGTTTTGCGGGCAACCTCGAACCAGGGCGTGGTCATCGAACTCTCTACTGATTTTATAATTTCCCGGATCGGGGGAATCAGTTTTTCCGGATCACCTTCCGTGCGCAGAAGGAAATAGGGGCCATACCCTCCACCGTGCGCGTCCGCGTGGTACGGGCGATAAAAGGTCGGCTCGATTTCATCAATCGAAAGCTGTCGAAAGCCGATCCGGGCATCTCTGACGACGCCGATGACTTCGTACAATCTGCCGCTCTTGTCACAGAACTTTTTATTGAGCGCGTTTTCCCCAGGCCAGCAGAACCGGGCCATCGTCTGATTCACGATGACCGTTCCCACCCTGTTACCGATATCAGCCTTTTCAAAATACCTTCCCGCGAGCAAGGGAATACCCACCGCGCGGAAAAGATCGCTGTCGCCCACGCCGGTTCCAGCGGGCAGAAGGCCAATCGATTTTTCCTGGCCTTCGAGCGTATAACCGAGTTCAAAGAAATCGATTTTGTAAATGCCGGCAGCCTTGACGCCGGGCAGCGCCGCAAATCTATCGTGCAATTCGTCGTAAAGAGCTTGGTAAACTGCTGCTGCGCGGTCTGAAAAATAGTATTTCTCACCTCGCAACAGTCCCGGATGAACTATTAAGACATTTTCAAGATCGAAGCCCATGTTGGCATGAAGAAGTCGATCAACACTTTTGATCATCAGCCCTGCGCCCGTCAGCAATATGAGGGAAAGCGCAACTTCGGTTATAACCAAGGCTCCGCGGTAGCGACGCCATCCGAAGCTCATCGTAGCACCGGTTCCTGCCTGCTTCAGGGAATCACTGACAGAACTCCGGCTCGCATGCAGCGCCGGGACCAACCCGAACACGAGCGCTGTCAGGCCAGAGACCAAAAGGCTCCCCATCAGCAAGGACGAATCAAGGTGGATCGGTTTCAAGCGCGGTATGGTTTCGGGAATCAATGAAATCAGCACTTTCATTCCGAAAATCGCAACGAAGAGCCCGCCGAGCGCACCTAGTGCCGCCAGAAGAACGCTCTCAGTCAGGAGCTGCCGCATCAACCGGACCCGTCCGGCTCCGATGGCGGCACGAATCGCCAATTCCTGCTGCCGGTTTTCGGTTCGGGCGAGCATTAAGTTCGCGACATTCACGCAGACGATCAAAAGCACGAAACTGATCGCCGCCAGCAGAGCCCAGAGCGTGCGCTGGAGATCATCAGCACCATAGTGCGTTTGAGTGAATTCATGCCGGAGCGGGCGCATCAAAATACCGAATCCTCCTCCGCGTCTATGCCATGTATCCTCATAGCGCGATGGATTCGCTCTCAATAATTGTCTTGCGATCAGGTCCAGCATTGCCTGCGTCTTCGCCGCCGTGATGCCCGGTTTCAGCCGGGCGAACATTCTTATATTGGCGGATTCCTCTCGCGGATTCGGGCTCTCGACTGGCACCCAGAATTTTGGAGAAGCACCTTCTGGAAATTGAAAATGGGGAGGCATCACACCGGTAATCGTGAGATGACGTTCACCCAGTTCGATTGTTTTGCCGAGCACGTATGGATCACCGCCGTAACGCGTTTGCCAGAACGAGTAGCTCAACACTGCCGCCGTATCTCGATTCAAAGTTCTCTGGTCTATCATTCTGGCTGATTCCCCGTTAGCGAAAGTGTGACCAAGAATCGGTCGGATATTCCATGCTCTAAAAAAATTCGAGGAGACCGCCACTCCGGGCAGATTTTCAATGAAATCCGCACCTTTTCTTTCTAAATACAACCCCTCCCACCAAACAACTTCTGAAAAGAACTCTTTCTTTGTCCTGAGCATTTCCACTGACTCGGCGTTTAGGCCACCAAAACCTGGCACATCCTTGTTGTTGTGGGTTCGCTCACCTATCTGAATCAGACGGTCCGGTTCTGGTCCGGGCAGTGGATTAAAAATCACTATGTTGATAACGCTAAAAATCGCCGTGGTAGCTCCAATTCCGAGCGCCAATGTGAGCACAACTACCGTGGTGAAGCCTCGGTTCTTGAGCAGCATTCGGGTGGCGTAAC
>JAQGOX010000530.1 GCA_028293365.1 Verrucomicrobiales bacterium
ACGAATTTTCAAGGCGTTTAAGCGGCTTCCCTTGGCGATGATTCGAGGGGCCTTCATCGTCTTTCGATCGTAGCGAAGCGCGATGGCTAAATGCGTAGGATTAGTAACGATTACGTCTGCTTTGGGCACATCCTGCAGCATCTGGCGCTGCGTTTTACCATTGCGCCTTCGACGCTGCCGCGCTTTTACCTGAGGATTGGTTTCGTTGCCTTTCATTTCCTCTTTGACCTCCTCTTTAGTCATCATGAGGTCCTGACTGGTTCTCCAAACCTGATAGCCGTAGTCCATTGCGGCGATCACGGCCAAAGCGAGCGTGATCCGAAAAGCAATACTTAATGAAGCTTGTGCGAGGAACGCGGCAATTCTTGCCACATCCACACCCATAAAAAAGATGGGATCCTGCAAAACCTCTTTGACCTTTCCATAGGAGAGCGCAATGAGTGTACTCAGTTTCAGAATACTGAGGCCCGTCGGAGCAATTGAACGCGCCGAGAAAACTCGTTTAAAACCGGCCACCGGATCGAGTCGTTCCCATTTAGGCGTCAGGACCTCGGAAGCGGTTTGAAAGCGGTTTTGAATGGTACCAGCGAGTAATGCGGCGCCAGCTACCGCGAAAACAACGGGTCCAGCGCACCGCCCACACTCAAGCGCTCCCTGGATGAGGTAACCCTGCATCTGCGGCGAGGAAATCTGGATATCGTGCAAGTGTCCGAGTACGGAAACAAAGTCGAACGCGAGGTGGTTCCATATGTCCAGGCCTGTCAATTTCAACGCCATCAGAGCGCCCATCAGCACGAATACGGTTTGGACCTCAGCGCTGCGCGGAAACTGTCCCTGTTTAACAGCTTCCTCGAGCTTTTTCGACGTAGCTTGCTCTGTTTTCTCTCCCCCTTGTTCGCTCATAATCAGGTAGCGAGCAAACGGGAGACTCGCGCAAGATCTTCCGGCAATTTGTGGAGGTAGTTCGAAATATAGTGAGCCATTAGCGTGGTCGAGAGACCGAAAACCATTAACCCGACCAAAGTTCGAACGGCATAACTCTCACTAAATACATTCATTTGCGGCACTGCTCTCCCTAGAATGGAGAAGACGAGCGTAACGACGAACGAGGCCGCCATCACGGGCGCGGTCATTTGCAGCGCAATCTGAAATATTCCCGCAGATCGCTGGATAATGTCCTGGAGCAATGGGGCGCTTCCATGGGCGATTCCGACTGGAAGCAATTCATAACTCCGGTAGAAAGCGATAACCATCCAGTGGTGCAAATCAAACCCCAATAGAAGCATGATTCCCATCCAGTAGAGAATCGTTCCAGGCGCGGTATTTTGTGAGGCTGTTAATGGATTGAATGTTGAAGGAAGCGAAAGACCTATTTCTGTCGCCACGATACTGCCCGCGAGATCCATCGCGAAAAAGATGATTCGGCAAATAAAGCCAAGCAACAGGCCGACCATCGCTTCAATCACGAGCAATCGCACCAGTGGCCAGAAACCACTCTGGGCGATCCCGGAAACAGGCAGGATCGGAGCGACCAGAAAGGCCACGACCGCGCCGAGCGCGAGCCGAACGCGGACCGGGATGTTTGAAGCAGAAAAGAAAGGCAACGTCGCCAGGAGCGCGCCTACGCGCACAAAAACAAGCATCCAACTGGTTATTTCGACAATCGAGAAAGGATTGTTCACAATTCAATGAACCATCTGCGGGATTCGTTGAATGACAGAGATCGTAAATTCCACGAGGTTTCGAATCATCCAGGGAAGTAGAATGACGATAATCGCTATAACCCCCAAGGCCTTCGGAACGAAAGCCAGGGTTTGTTCCTGGATCGCGGTCACAGCCTGAAATAGACTGACAGCCAGGCCAATCACCATGGCTGTCAGAAGAATAGGTGCAGCCAGCGTAACCCCCTGGAGCATGAGAGCTTTGATCATTTCCACGGCAAATTCTGGATTCATAAAATCAGGTTCCGAAGCTCAGCAGCAGTGAGCGAACAATGAGCTCCCATCCATCCACGAGGACGAACAATAGTATTTTCAGTGGAAGCGCAATCGTAGCCGGAGGCATCATCATCATTCCCATACTCATGAGTACGGTCGCGACCACGATATCGATTAGAATGAAAGGGATAAACAGGAGGAAACCCATTTGAAATGCGGTGCGCAATTCGCTAATGATAAAACCGGGCACCACCACTTTGAGAGGCAGTTCGCCCGGTGTGGTATTCGTATTGTGCGAGACACCGGCAAACAGCTCGATGTCCTTGACACGAGTTTGCTTGAGCATGAAGGTCCGAATCGGCTTCGCGGCCTCGATCAATGCCTGATCGCTCGAAATCGTCTTTGCCATATAGGGAGCAAGTGCTGTGGAATTTATCTGAGACCAGACTGGCTCCATGATGAAGTAAGTCATGAACAAGGAGAGCCCGATGATAATCTGGTTGGCGGGGCCTCCTTGCAACGAAAGCGCCGAACGAATGAATGAAAGAACGATCACGATCCTGGTAAAACTGGTCATCAGCAAAATGATCGAAGGCGCCAGTGTCAGCAGTGTAATCGCAAACAGAATTTTAATGCCGACATCAAGATCCTGCGGTTGCTGTGCGGCCTCCACCCCCAGATTGAGCTTGAAAGGTAAAACGCCAATAGAAGTGCTGTTCGTTTGAGCGTGGGCGGCGCCAATACTGCAACCGAATACGACGGCAAACAGCAAAATGATTTTGAGCAGGCGTCTATTCACGATTTGTGGCTTAAGGTTTGGACCAACGCCTGAGCGAATGAAACAGGCACGGTAGAATTGCTCGTTTCAGAAGCATCCCCTTCGGGAAGGTGAGCAATCAGATTCACTCCGGCCGGGCTGGACGAAAGCAACAAACGCTCACGTTGGTAACCGATCACGTAAACCGTATTGCGCGGTCCCAGGGATTTAACCTCGAGCACTCGAAGGTTCTGCACCTGGCCGCCGCGGACAGTGACTCTTTGCCAGTTCTTGAACAGCCAAATCGCGCTCAGAAACAACGCAATGACAAAAATGACGGAACCACCAACCCGCAGAAACGAGCCAGCGATCGATTGGGAAGGCAGCGTAATTGGGGGTGTTAGCGAAGGGGCGAATTCGCTCGCTTGCAGCGAGACCCCAAAGATCAGGAGGAAGAAGGCAACGAACCTAACACCGAGCGATGATTGATAATGGCTGGACTGCATGTCTGACACCGTTTAGCAATCTCGGTGCCATGCCAGAAAACCCCATGTTTTCGGGTGTTTTTAGCCCAGGAAACCTGGAGCGGGAAAAAACTTCCCGTATTAGGAATCAGTCAGGGGTCAATTGCGTCCTATACTTTCAGCCTATATCCAGGCGACAGATTTTCACGACTGATCGGTAATTCCATCGGACTTCTCAACGCTTTTAGTCCTGGCCTATCAATTCGGTAATTCGAATCCCGAAACGGTTTTCGACCACTACGACCTCGCCTCTGGCAACCAATTTGTCGTTCACGAGCAAATCGACCGTTTGATCGCTGGCCTTTTCCAATTCCACGACGGATCCGACTTCGAATTGAAGTACCTCGCGCATAGGCAAGCGGCATGACCCGAGTTCAACGGTAAGTTTTACCGGAACGTTCATCAGTATTTCGAGATTTGCCGGAGTGAGGGAATTTGCAGGTGCAGTCATAATTTATAAAATAGTTTGAACTCCAGTGATTTCGACGGCCCATTTGGTTCCAGATGTCCCAAGCCGGCCGGAAAATTTAGCGACCTTCCCGATATGAACGTTTAGATGATTCACGAACTGTGGATCAAGGTCGATCATATCGCCGATTCTTAGCCGCGCCAGGTCACGAGCGGGTAGTTGCACGACCGGGCCGTGTACGGTTACATCCATCGGAATCTCGGCGAATTCGGAACGCCATTTGGATGGTTGGGTTACGCGCAATTGCGCTGGGCTCTTGGAAACGAGTTTTGGAGCAAGCTCTTCAAAAAGAGATTCGATCGTATGCCAGGGAAAGAGAACCTGAACCTGTTCCGCACATTCTCCCATGCGGACTCCTATTTCGAGCACAAACATGGTCGTGTCCGGGGTGGAACTTTGGAGAAACTGGCCGGAAATCTCATGCGCCAGCGCGAGAGGGCGAATCTCACTCCCTTTCTCCCAGGTGTTGCACCACTCACTCACAAGCAATTGCACGACTTGATCCATCAGGACCGTTTCAATTTCGCTCAATTCGCGACTTTCAACCACCGCGCCCGAGCCTCCCAGCAAGCGATCCACCATAGTTAAAGCCAAGCCGGGCGGAACATCAACAATGCAAACTCCACGAAGGGGCTCAACCTTTAGCAAGGTCAGATGGGTCGGTGCACGCACCGAGGCGGCAAAATCGCGATAAGTAACCGTGCGGAGTTTTACTTCCGATAGCAAGACTTCGGTTCTGAGGTAATTGGCCAGGCTGCCTGTCAGAGCCTCAATAAAATGCCCGTGATGCTTCCGCAGATTTCGCATCTCAGCGGCAGGCAGAAACGCGGACTGGCGAAAATCAAAACGCTCCGGACCCTTCGGCGTATTCTCAATCGACGGATCGATCGACGACAGAACGTCAGGTTCGATCGAGGCAGGTAGAGGCACCTCTTGATCAGGAGCAATTAGTGATTCAATTTCCATGTTTATTGGATGGCCAGCTCGGTCAAATAAATATCCGTAACCGTTCCTTCACCCAGCGCGCCGTTGAAAATGTTAATTAACTCTGTTCGAATCAGGTTGCGGGCTCCCGGCTTCTCAAGATCTGCAATGCTTTTAGTACTTAATGCGCCGGCCGCCGCGTCCCGCAATTGCGCGTCATTTTTTTCCACTTCGGCTTTGAAATCGGGTTTGCTGCCAACGAGAGTCACGTTTGCCAGTAAATAACGAGTCCCCATCGTTCCGGCAATGTTCACCAAAACCTTTCCACTCAGGGGCGCCATTACCTTCAACTTCCCACTACCGTCTTTCGCGTTCGTGGCCGCGCCGGATTTATCCGCGGACGTTGCTTTGGCCTGGCTCGCTTCTGAGTCGCCTCCGCGTAAACGAGGCACGATCACAAAAACCGTCAGTACGTATGCCAGTATGGGCATCATCACCACATTCAATAACAAAGGAATCCACTGCTTTATGCCACCCGCAGCGGCCGCCGCTTGCGCGTCAGTCGCCAGCTTTGTGGCGCCGTTCATTTCGGCTGCGGCGGCGCCAGCCTGCGGAATGCGGTTTACTGCCATACTAAAGCGCTCCTGTTATTAACGTTTCAAACCAATCAGTTCCTGCAGTATCTCGTCACTCGTAGTGATCATGCGAGCACTGGCCTGAAAACCGCGTTGCGTCGTAATAAGATCCGCGAACTCTTTCGCAAGGTCCACGTTCGAGGTTTCCAATTTTCCAGCTTCGATGCCGCCGAGGCCGTTTGTGCCTGGCGCCTGCGGCGTCGCAGTCGTCGGTCCCGCCGCTGCGATGCCTGAGTAAAGGTTGTCTCCCTGTTTCAAGAGCGCCTGAGGATCACGATAAGATTGTAAAAGCACCTGCCCTCGAACAAAGGAGGTCCCGTCGGAAAGCGATACATGCACCTGGCCCTGTTGATCAACGTTGTAGCCCGCGTATGTGGCCGTGGAACCAGCGGGAGCGCCGGTCGCGTCGATCTTAATATCGTCCCTAGCGCTCAAGCCACTATCGGAAAAACCCTGAACTCGCATTCCTTTACTGGTGATAAGGTATCCATT
>JAQGOX010000548.1 GCA_028293365.1 Verrucomicrobiales bacterium
ATCGGTTGGCGTCCGCATTTCAGCGTGACAATTCCGGCCGACGCACCTAATGAGAGTTTCCCCGCGCTCAACCGCTCGCCCGGACTGAGCAACAACGCCCCTTTGCGGACATCTTCTCCTTTAAGGCGGATGTGCTCAAGGGGCCGCGTCGAATCGAAACATTCGACAGTCTCAAGTTTACCAGGTCGTGTGTCTTCCTGCATGAGCACAGCGTCGGCTCCGTTCGGCAGCATCGACCCGGTAAAAACCCGACAACACGCGCCCGCAGAAAGAATCAGTTGCTCCGGCGATTGTCCGGCCGCTATTTTGCCGATGATTTGCAAAGTAACCGGGGAGTCGGAACGCGCAGACTTCAGGTCTTCGGAGCGAACAGCGTAGCCATCCATTGCGGAATTATCGAACCCGGGCAGATCGGCTTGCGCTGCCGGGGGTACAAGCAGGTAACGACCGGCGGCCGCTGAAAGCGGCACGGATTCCGAGCCTAATGTTTCAACTTGTGCCAGGATGCGGGTCTGCGCTTCTTCAAGTGAGAGCATACGATTTCCCCCAAGGTCAGCGTCAGGCTACTGAGACGAAGTAAGCAGCAGAACTTGCTCCAGCGTCGAAAGGCCCTCTCGAGCTTTTTCCAACGCGACCATTCGAAGTGTCTTCATGCCCTGCGAGACCGCAAGTTTGGCAATTTCCATCGCACTTTTCCGTTCGATCACCATTTTACGGATCTCATCGGTGATCGTCATAACTTCTATGATCGCGGCGCGTCCGACATAGCCGGAATTCTTGCACCGCTCGCAGCCTCTCCCTCGATGGAGGACGGCTCCTGCGAAAAAGTTCGGATCGATATCCAGGTCCGCAAACATCTTTGCCGGATAATTCACCGGTTCCTTGCAGACGGGACAAATTCGGCGCATCAACCTTTGGGCACAGGCCAGGATCACCGAAGAAGAAATCAGGAAAGGTGCAATTCCCATGTCGTCCAAGCGGGCAATCGCGCCTGCTGCATCGTTGCAATGCATAGTGCTCAACACCTGGTGGCCCGTGAGCGCCGCTTCGACAGCAATTTCCGCTGTTTCCTCGTCGCGAATTTCGCCGATCATGCAAATATCCGGGTCCTGCCGCAGAATCGAACGAAGGGCCGACGCGAAAGTCAGCCCGATTTCCTTGTTCACCGGAACCTGGTTGATGCCGGGAATCTGAAATTCAACCGGGTCCTCCACCGTCACGATATTGTAATCGGGGTTGTTAAGCTCGTTCAGCGCGGAATAAAGGGTCGTCGTTTTCCCGGAACCGGTCGGGCCGGTGACCAGAATCAGACCGTGCGGAGCATCGACGGCGGCCTTAAAACGCCGAAACGTCTCTGGATCCATTCCAAGTTTCTCGATGCTCGCTGATAGATTCGATTTGTCGAGTACGCGTAGAACGCATTTTTCCCCGTGAACGGTAGGGAGAAAGGAAACGCGCAAGTCAATATCACGCCCGCCCACCCGCATGCGCATACGCCCATCCTGGGGTAATCTTCTTTCGGCAATATTAAGATTGCTCATAATCTTCAGTCGCGAAATAAGTGCGACCTGAAGATTCTTCGGCGGAGGGGTCGCATCCATGAGAGCCCCATCGATACGATATCGCAGACGGACCATTTTCTCGAAAGGCTCGATGTGAATATCACTGGCACGATCTTTGATGGCCTGGAGAAGTATCAGATTCGCCAATTTGATAACCGGAGCTTCTTCCGTCGCGCCCTTTAGGTCCGCTTCGGTTATGTCATCGGGGTTGATGGTCGAAACCACCACACCATCGGCTTCGGCCTCAAGAACGGCCTGCTGTTGCGCATCCTTGATGATATCCTCCATGGTGGAGGTTTTGGTCTCAAGGTTGTTTAACTTGTCGATGATGGCTTTTTCGGCAGCAATCATCGGGAATACTTCGAGCCGCGTCGTCCGCCTGACGTCATCCAGGGCGAGCACGTTCAGGGGGTCAGCCATCGCGAGGTAGAGCCGATTATCGAGGCGGGAAACTGGCAACACTTTGTGAATCGTTGCCATTTCTTTGGGAACAAGATTAACGACATCGGAGGCGATGTTGATACGCGCCAGGTTAATCGGCGGGGTGTTCAAAACGCGCCCCATTGAGACGACCATGTCCATCTCATTGATGTAGGACTTCTCAATCAATAATTTGAGCAGTCGCGTGCCCTCTTTCTTTTGCTGAGCAAGCAACTCTTCCACCTGCCGCGCGGAGATCAACCCGTCTTCAACGAGTGCATCCGCGATTCTTTCTCCGAATGTTTTTACCGGGGCCATGAATTAACGAAAAACCCTTTTCAATATTTTAGTGAGTTCGAATGGAGCGGCGATATACCAAAGAACGCGGCTCTTGGTTGCCGCCTCGAGCTCTCGCGCAGCATGTTTGTTGAACGGATTGGCAGTTGCAACCAATACGGATTTGCTCAGGCGGTCGAAGGGCAGGATGCACCATCGGTAACAGGTTTCCCTTGCGAACGTTCGTGCCAGTTCAATATCCACATCGTAACGTTCAATTGGCAAATAGCCGATACGTGCGCGGTCACAAAGCAGTTTGAGAGATTTATCGAGCGGATAGATTTGCTTTTCCGCCAGCAAATGCAGGAAGGGTTCAACGACCGTGCGGGGCGAATCGGTTAGCCGGGGAGTAATCCAGCACTGGTTGAAATCAGTCGCGGAGAGAATTTTGGACTCGACGAAGATTTTGAACATCGATTGCTTCCCATCGTCAATCTCCAGGGGCGCCTGAGATTGCACACCGCCTCCGAGTTTTTTGGGCGCGGCAGCCTGTTTATCGAGCAACTCCGTCTCGATTCTGGGAGTGGAAAAGCTGTTTGCCTTTTGCTCAATTTCCGACAGCGCCTTGCGGACATCCGGGTCATCCGGAAAACGTTGCAGAATACTCTCATACTCTAGGATTGCGGAGGAGAGCTGGCCGAGCTGCACGTATGCCTGGGCTATGCGTTTCGAGGCGTCCACCGCCTTTTGATGCATTCCAAGCTTGGAGTAAGCCTCTTTGAGAATCTCCAGTGATTGATAGTCATCCTCTTGTGATTGAGTGATGACCTCGAACATCTCAATCGTTTGCTTTAATTGAGTCTCTTCGTTTGCTGTGAGCGTGCCTGACATCTACTAAATTGGAAGCGCCTCCGAGGCGCTATAAAGTATTTCGGCGTTCACAGTAGCGGTGAGTTAGCCCTGGCGCAATCCTGCTTTGAGATTAAAGCTCGAAGTAGCGTCTCTTTTTGGAGATTACTTCCCAGTTTCAGCCTCTTCGACAGCCTCCCGAATAGTCTTTTTGAACAGGTCGATTCCCGCGCCGAACGCAGCGGAGATTGGTAACACAGGCGTTTTGGGGATGCGCCTTTTGAATTTCTTCAAATTGGACTCGGCCACCGGTTCATCGATTTTATTCGCCACGACAATCCTCGGCTTCTCCAAAAATGATTTATCGTAGAGCCCCAGCTCGTTCAGAATCTTTTTATAGTCGTCCCAAGGTTCGCGCGCATCCGTTCCAGCCATATCCACAATGACAACGAGCACTTTGCACCGCTTGATGTGCCGCAAAAATGCATGTCCCAGCCCGACATTATTGTGTGCTCCTTCGATCAGTCCGGGAACGTCACAAACCGTGAGCCGATGCCAATCCGGATACTCCAGAATTCCAATTTGAGGAGTCAGCGTGGTGAAGGGGTATGACGCAATTTTAGGTCGTGCATGCGAAATCGCGGTGAGCAAAGTGGATTTGCCCGCATTGGGATAGCCGACCAGGCCCACCTCCGCCATGAACCTCAACTCCAATATGAAATTGCCTTCCGCACCCGGCTCGCCAGGCTGGGCAAAGCGAGGGGTCTGCCGTCGGGCGGTCGCGAAATTTCGATTGCCCAGGCCACCCCGCCCGCCTTTGCACAATACGAATTGCTGGCCGTCATCGGTCAGATCGGCCACAAGCTCCCGGTCCAAAGTTCCGGCAGATGACTTATCCGCAGGTGCGTCCTCTTTCGTCAGGTCGATTTCGATCGCGCGCTCTCGTTGTGAATGCCTAATCACGGGACGTTGAGCGGTGGAGAGCTTCCAGGATGGGTTTGCTGGATCAGATTCATCGTTGTCCTCCTCAGCCTCAGCCTCCGCTTCCGCTTCCGCTTCCGCCACGATTTCTTCGATTACCGGAGCTGGGGATGGCAATTTCCAGACGAGTGTCCCGCACGGCACTTTCACAATGAGATCCTTGCCAGCCAAACCGTCCATTCCTTTTCCCATTCCGCCTTCGCCTTTCTGAGCGATTAATCGAGGTGTATAGTACTGATTCAACAGATTGTTTAGATCGTGATCAGCCTGAAGAATGACACTCCCTCCCCTTCCGCCATTTCCTCCGCTCGGACCGCCCTTCGGGACGAACGCTTCCCGATGGAACGCAACCGCGCCTTTCCCTCCGTGCCCTGCCTGGGCGAAAACTTTGATCTCATCAATGAACATAATATTTTAAACCACAGTGAGCGGACCATCGAAAATGGTCAGACTTAACACATCGGTACGGGCCAGGTGCGGACCATGCAACTCGCCTTTCGGTGCATATAACAGAGCGCCATTCGTGTAAACAACACCCTCCTCCTCCCATTCTCCACTCAAAACATAGGCTGATTCATTCGCCTGCGGATGAATATGCGCGGGAACCGTTATCCCCGCTTTGAAACGCCGCAAAACGGTGACCCCGCCGGTCACCTCATTTGTATGTAGAATCAACAACTCCACGCCCGGATAAGGGCCGGGAATCCACGGCTTGTCATTCACTAAAGCGATGTATTGAAACATTCATCCCTACTCCACGCTGTTAGGCAGCGTTTGGCAAGAACGATGCGTTTGTCACCTTTGCCCCAAATCATCAATAAAGCAGCCAATAACTCGCACAGTGTCAACTCGCTTCGTCGAACGAGTTGCTATTCTGTTCCGCAACGACGCGTGAGAAGCCCCAAGGCAAGTCCAAGCAACCCGCCCGCAAGCATCAGTTTCCATGGGTTTGCCTCAACATATTCCTGGGTGGCTTGCGCAGCCTGCGAGGATTTCTCCCGCAAAAGAGCCTTGATTTCCGCCAGTGTGTACTTGCCGGATTCAATTCCGGCTTCGATTTGCGCCGAAAGAGCGTCCAAGCCGATTTCCAACTGGTTATTTAAATTATCCGCGGTATTCGTTGCATCCATACGACCCTCCATTTTAAGTCAAAAGAGAAAGCCCCCAGTCGGGTGATTACCCAGGGCTGAGGGCTTTATTATGCTCCTCGGGATCGTTCGTCCTTCGGAGACCTAAACTGTTCATTCCTCTTTTAATCTCGATTTACTGTAACGCCGCCGACACGCGGATCAATCAGCGCGTTGCCTAATAAATGCCTCAGGCCTTGACCCTAGGCGAAACGAGCTTTTCCGGAGATTCAACTTGTTTTTGGGCGGCTTCGCGCTCGATTGCGTCCGCCCGCTTTTCAAGTTGTGCGAGAAAATAAGAAAGAGCCACCACTCCCAGGCCGGTGAAAAGAAGAATGGACCAACCAGCGGCATCATGAACGCCTTCCACCGCCTTGATCCCTCGATTATTCGCAGTGCAGGTCAGGAATAGAGAGCGGAGAATGTTGCCGAATATGGCCAGACCGACGCCCAACCCCAGAAGAAGCACCTGAAGAGAGCGCCGTTTTAGACTGAGATAGCCAATGAAAAGGGTGGCCATGATCGTGGATTGCAGGCTTCGTATGCCGCTGCAGGCCTCATCGATGCCAATTGTGCCGGACGGAAGTTGAATCAGGCTCCCGGATTGTCGTGCTGCAATTC
>JAQGOX010000575.1 GCA_028293365.1 Verrucomicrobiales bacterium
CGACCAGTTTCGGAAAAGAAAAAGGGCCGGAGAAGCATAGCATAGGGGGGATACGGGCCGGGAGGTGCCACAGGATCAGGATAGCCCTCCAACGGCGAACGTGAACCGCGATCCAGATCCGAACAGCATAGACCTGGAGGCTATCTGGGAAGCCGAGGGGCGGGAGAATCTGTTGCCCGGCCTGGACCGGATAAAACAGCAGGTGAATCCGGCCCATTACGAGATGTATCATCTTCACGCCGTCCAACGATTATCGCCGCGCGATACAGCGATCGCCCTGGCGGTAAGCGCGGCGGCGGTCCACATGGCTAATTTCCGCGTGGGCCGGTTGGTGAAGGCTGAGATCCGGCGTTTATCAAATCCGTCTCCACTTTGAACCATTGCTGTTTTCAGCAAATTCGGAAGGGTCTCCTTTCCAACGTTTTTCTAACAGTCGAAAAACTTGACACCCGAGTTTAGGCCGTGGGCGATCAAAACCGCAGTCGCGTTTACGGATTTGGATCGCGCTGCAGCGTTTCGAAGTTTACCCCGTGGAAACTGAAGTTTTATGCCGCTTCGAAACAATTGAGAAAGGCAAGGATTTCAAAGCCTATTTGAAAACCGGTTCCGGCCACGAGATCGCCAGACGGCAACTCTCTGAACCCGGGTTTGGAGCGAAGAATGGTCAGCCCTCCGTAGCGTCCGCGTGAAGGAGAACTTTAGTTCTAAACCAAAGTTCTGCGCAGCCTGTGAAACTCTTTCTTGATCAAATGCCACGGCCAAGGCCCGAGCTCACCTGCTAAGTCTTGTCACGGCTTCAGGCCCCGATAGACTGCTGACGTGCCTCACTCTGGCCAAAACCATTCCAAAGAAAGCGCAGAGTTAGTAAACGGCCCGTCCGCCCCGCTCGTTCCTGACCACGAAGTCCTCCGGGTCATTGGACGCGGCGCTTACGGCCAGGTCTGGCTGGCGCGGCACAGGCGACTCGGAACGTTGCGTGCAGTCAAGGTCGTGCGCCGCGATGAGTTTGGCGACGATCGCCCTTTTCGCCGCGAGTTCGAAGGTATTCAGAAGTACGAGCCGCTCTCTCGCAGCCATCCGAACCTCGTCTCGATTCTGCATGTCGGTGGGGTGGGAAACGCGTTTTACTACGTCATGGAACTGGCGGATTCCACCCTCGTAGCAGCCGACGTCAGGAGGCTCATTTCCCTCCCACAGGGTGAGCCAACCGTCAAAACGTCAGAGTCTCCTGACGTCGACTACGTGCCGAAAACGCTTCGGGCCGAACTGAAGCAATACGGCCTGCTTCCGATTGAGCGTTGCCTGGAAATCGGGCGCGCCCTCGCCAGCGCGCTCGCATATCTGCACCAGCATGGCCTGGTCCATCGCGACGTAAAACCTTCGAACGTCATTTTCGTTGGCGGGGTGGCGAAGCTGGCTGACATTGGCCTCGTCGCGGGTGTGGATGACTCGCGCTCGTTCGTGGGCACTGAAGGCTACATCCCGCCGGAAGGTCCAGGCAAACCCTCGGCGGATTGCTACAGCCTTGGCAAACTCCTTTACGAACTGAGCACCGGTCACGACCGCAACGCCTGGCCCGAACCGGCCACCAATCTGGCAACGCGTCCTGACCGTGAACGCCTGCTGGAACTTAACGCGATACTCCACCGCGCCTGCTCTCCCGACCCGCGCCAAAGGTATCCAGGTGCGGGAGCCATGCTCCATGACTTCGAATTGCTCCACGCCGGCGCATCAGTGAAACGCCGCCACTCCCTGGCGCGCAATTTATCGCTAGCCTGGAAATCCGCGGCGATTATTTGCGTGCTGGCGGCCGCCCTCATCCTGATTAGAAATGAGCGAAAGAAAGCCGCGATGCTTGTCGGGCAAATTGCGATTCCTTCCAAGAGTGGCGGCAGCACGAACAAGGCGGCCTCGCAGGCATTGCAACGAGGGTTCCAGATGGCAAATAACTTCACCGCATTGGGTTTTTCCAATGCGGTCCAGGAGATCGAACGGTCGGTTTCGCTGGACCCCAACTTCTCCCATGGCTGGTGTATCCTTGCCATGACGCTGGTTCTCCAGGTGGATTACGGCTACTTGCCCTCGAGCAACGCTCTGACGCGCGCGAAGATCTGTGCGGAGAAGGCGATTGCCCTCAATCCTCAGAATGGCTTCGCCTACTGCGCGCTGGCCGAGTGCATGCTCCCGCGGGATTATGATTTTGCGAATGCCGAGCGCCTGTTCCGTAAAGGCATTGAACTTGACCCCGCGAACGGGACTTCCCGGCTGAACTTTGCGCGCATTCTTGTTTGCCAAAGCCGATTCACCGAAGCCACGGCGCTTTTAAATCAGCTCACGAGGGACAACCCTGCGGACTCCCTCCCTTACAAGGTCAGTGGCTTTATTTCAGGAGCGACTGGACATTTCCGCGAGGCAATTTCCAGTTTTGATGAAGCCATCCGCCTATCACCGGCCCAGCCTTTTCACTATGGTCATCGTGCCGATGTTTTATTTGCCTTAAACGATCGCTCGGCCGCCGCCAGAGACTTGCTCCGTTTCGTTGAACTGGGTGGTTTCGCCGCGCTTCACCCTCAGTCCGACGCCGCAGCGTTGCGGCGCGCGCTGGAAGAGCACGGTTCGGAGGAATTCGTTCGACAGCACCTGGCGATCTTGGAAGCTCAATCCAAGCAGGGCCAGTTCGTCTCGGCTTACGATTTCGCGCGTCTGCATGCGCATGCGGGCAATCGCGAGCGGAGTCTGGATTATCTTGAAAAAGCGGTAGACGAACATCGAGTCCTGACACTTGGCGTCGATATCAATCCCTTGTTCAAGGATTTCCAGGATGAGCCCCGCTATCATGGCGTGCTCCAGCGCCTGAAGCTGGAGAAATAGTTCAGGGAGAATGAGGTAAACCTCCCCTCCCCACGCGCTTTCCCGGAAAGATCGCTTGCCCGCTCGCCGCCCTCGATCTCACAACTGCGGTTGCGGATGAGCGAGGCTGACCGTCACGCGAAAGAAGCGGGCGCTCGGGGCCCGCTCGGTTGCCGATGTGGTGTCGGTGAGGGTCGTCCGCACCATCCCATCCTCTTCCAGTTGTTCAGTCGCCTCGCCCTCGAATGGGTCCCATCTCTTCAGGTCAGAGGAAACCTCGACTGAATATCGGACCGCGTGGCCCAGAGGACGAGCGCGATATCCGATGGCGAATCGCACCTGATCTCCCGCAACGATTCGCCGCCCCTGAAGCCACGACTCGTGATCGGCGCTTCGGGGATCGAAGCCTTGAGCGTATTCAACAAGATTCGAAATGCCGTCGGCATCTGGGTCCGCGTTATCGCCGGAAACGTCCGGTTCGCTGAGTTCGGCGGGGGTGAAGTGGCGGGCCTGCCACGCCTCGTACGACATTGTCGCCTGAAAAAGGTCGTTGGTCGGCCAGGTTTTGACGGCGGAGACGCCTGAGTCGAGGGTTGTTTTCAAGGCGACGAGGAAGCTGTAGTCGATGCTGGTATTGCAGAACACAGCGTAAACAACGCCATTGGGACGTCGCACCGCCAGAGTGAGAGCCCCTACATAGAGGACACCGTTATGCGAAATCTCGGATGAATTGACGTCCCATCCCATGCCATATGGTTGGCCTGCATTAATGGATGGTTGGGAAGGGGTCAACATTGTCTTGACCGCATTGCTCGTCAGCAGATCGGGTGGTATCGGCTGGCCATCGATAGTAGCAATGAATCTAGCATAATCCATCGGCGTGGTCATCCAACCACCGGCGCCCCCCAACCAGTCCAGAGGGTAATAGTACGCGGTTTCCGCCGTGATCGTCGACGGAGACTCGGCTGAGGGTCCGAACGCTCTCAAGTCAAAAAGCGGACTCAATGTGGGCACGGCTTCCTCGGGCTTTCGCTCGGCGCGCCTGCGCCCGAAAATATGCAGGCGGGTGATATCTGCTGGCGCCAGCAGTGCCTGGATCGATTGTTCGTAGGGACGTCCGGTAATTTGTTCGATAAGTATTCCGGCCGCGATGTAGCCATTGTTTGAATAATCGAAAGTTGTGCCTGGTGTGGCTTGTAAAGGGAACCCAGTGACCCACTCGAGCAGACCGTAGGCCGTGGGCGGGTTGGTGAGACCCAAGTCAGCGGCGCAACGCTGGGGCCAAAGAAATGGATCGAAGCCGACCTGGCCGAGGGGACTCCTGGCCGTTTCCCGACTCCATCCGGCAGTGTGGTTGAGCAGATGCCGAACCGTGATGTTGGTCAGGCGCTGGTCCATTTTGGCTCCTGGAAAAGTCGGCGGCGGAAGGTTCAACAGAGGAAAGACCTTGGCATCCAGATTGAGCCGTCCTTCATCCACCAACTTGAGCACCGCCGTGGCCGTGATAGCCTTGGAAAGGCTTGCGATTCCGAAAAGGGAATCCGGCTGAACTTGTTCGGCGGAGTGCAACGGATCAGCGTAACCAAATCCCCGGGCGAGAATTAAACGCCCATCCTTCATTACGGCAAGCGATACGCCGGGAACGGCGTTGGTTCGCATGATATTGTGGAGATTAGTTTCCAAGCGGCTCAAGTTCGTAAAACTCACGCCCGTTGGTTGCGGCCAATCGCGCACCGTCAACCGCGCCACGGCGCTCGTGACAACACCGACGGAATTGCTCAAGATCACCCGGTAATCCCCTGCATTGGTGAGTTCGGCATGGGCGAGCGCGAAAGTCTTTTTTGTGGCGGCCAGAAGGTTCGTCTCGTTCCACTGCCACTGAAAAGTCATGGCAGTCTTGTTGGTGTACGAAACCTTGAATGTAACCGGCTGTCCTGACCAAGCGAACTGCGTGAGTGGCGGATCGATGATTTCAGGAGCTGTGTCGGCCTGCAGGGTTGTTGGCAGCGTAAACAGCAGCAGGGAGAGCAGCCTGCTGACGCAGGCGGATGTGAATCGCCCGAACGGGGTTTGTAGGCGGAGGCTGACCGCAAGAGAATCGTTTGGTTTCATGTTGATATTTCAAAAAGTTTTTTCATTCCTAATCCCGCACTCACGGCGAGCGGAGGCGATAGACGCGCATGGGATAATTCGTCCACTCAGGATCACTGAAATAGGAGGAGCCGCCGATGAAGGTGTTGGTTCCCACGGGATTCCAGACGGGATTGATCAGGTTTGTGCAGGCTTCTACCACGATCACCTTATCGCTCGCCCAGGTAATGGTGAAACCGAATTGGCCCCCCCGAACTCCCAAGCTGCCATCGCTGGCCAGCGCCTGTGGATTCCAAACCGCCGTTGGACGATCGGCAAGCGTGTCCTCCCAGCCAGTGGTCCCCGGAAGGTAATAGAGGGTTGCATTGCTTCCGATGACGGGAGTCCAGGAAACGCTCGGGGCGTTTCCCTGGAAATAGACTCCCGTGAGGCTCGTGCAACCACCGAACGCGGAGAATCCGATGAAGCTGACTCTGCTCGGAATCGTGAGGTTGGTCAGGCTCGTGCAGTTCGCGAACGCATCGACTCCGATAGTGGTAACGCCGCTGGGGATCATGACGCTGGCCAGGCTGGTGCAGCCATAGAACCCCCCGCCCTCGATGCTGGTCACGCCGTTGCCAATGGTGATGCCAGTCAGGCCCATACAGCCAGCGAACGCCTCCGCGAAGCTGGTGACACTGTTGGGGATCGTGTAGCCTCCGACTTTGCCCCCCGGATATTGGATGAGCGTGGCCTGGCTCTTGTCGAACAAGACTCCATCCATACTGCTATAGACGGGATTGATCGCATCTACCGTAAACGCACTCAGGCTGGTGCAGTCCATGAACGCAACGTCCTCGATGCGGGTAACACCATTGGGAATTGTGACGCTGGTCAAATTGGTGCAGCCAGCAAACGCGTATGACTCGATGTTGGTAATGCTGGTGCCAATCATTATGCTGGTCAGGCCCAGGGAGCCAGTGAACGCATCCCGAAAGCTGGTGACGCTGTTGGGCATCGTGTAGCCTCCGACTTTGCCTCCGGGATATTGGATCAGCGTGGCCAGGCTCTTGTCGAACAAGACCCCATCGACACTGCTATAGGAGGAGTTTAGCGCCTCCACCGTGATCGTGCTCAGACTGGTGCAGCCATGGAACGTTTTGTTCCCCAAGCCTGCGACACTGTCGGGGATCGTCACGCTAGCCAGGCCGATGCACTCACCGAACGCCCAGATCCCGATGCTGGTGACGCCGTTGGAGATTGTCACGCTGGTCAAGTTCGTGCAGCCACGAAACGCGTAATCAGGAATGCTGGTAACGCTGTTGCCAATCTTGATGCGGGTCAGGCCCGGGGAGCCAGCGAACGCATCCCCAAAGCTGGTGACACTGTTGGGGATCGTGTAGCCTCCGGCTTTGCCGCCTGGATATTTGATAAGAGCAGCTTGGCTCTTGTCGAACAAAACTCCATCGACGCTGCTATAAGAGGAGTTGAACGCCTCCACGGTGATCGCGCTCAAGCTGGTGCAGCCGCTGAATACGTAGGCCCCGATGCTGGTCACTCCCTTGCCGATCATGATGTTGGTCAGGCCTCTGCAGTCAGAGAACGCGAAGTCTAGGATGCCGGCGGTGCTGTTGGGAATCGTCACGTTCATTAGCCTGGTGCAGCCCATGAACGCTCCGCCACCGATACTGCTGACACGGTTGCCGATTGTGAGGCTGGCCATGCTGGTGCAGCCCGAGAACGCCACACGCCCGATGAAGGAGACGCTGTCGGGGATCTTCACGCTGGTTAAGCTAGTGCAGCCATAGAACGTCGCTTCATCAATGAAGGGAATTCTGGGGATCGTGACGCTGGTCAGGCCGGTGCATTCATAGAACGCCGAAGACTCGATGTTGGTGACGCTGTCCGGGATTGTGACGCTGGCCAGGCTGGTGCAGCGAGAGAACGCCTGGTACCCGATGCTGGTCACCGGCAAATCATCGATCGTGCTGGGGATGGTCACCGCGCCGTCAGAGTTCGAACAGTCGTATCCTGTGATGGTGATCTGGCCGTTCTGAGTCGTGTAAGTGAATTGGGCCTGGAGGGCGACGGGCTGCATGAACAGGAAGAGCAGTGACAGCAGACTCAAGGCAAAGGGGGATTTTAAACGCCGGGCCATAGTTTGAGGGTAAATGCCGGACATGAGGGCAGGGTTTGATTTCAAAATATTGCTCTTGCGGGCTCCCGCTATTGAGGGCGACGGAGAAATCAGTTTTAGCTTCACAAGCAGAAACCGTCGGTGGCGGGGGCGTTCTTGCAAAAAAGTGAAAATATTTCGTTAAAGGCGCACTCTGAAGATTCGTTGCAAGAATCCCCTATCTGACTACGGTTTCTCGATGAGATGAACAATTGCGATTCCATCCCCACGCGCCAAAGCCTGCTCGTCCGTCTCAAGGACTGGGGTGACCAAGAGAGTTGGCGCGAGTTTTTCGAGCTTTACTGGCGGCTCCTCCACGCGACCGCGCTTAAGGCAGGGTTGACGGAGGTCGAGGCGCAGGAGGTCGTGCAGGAGGTGATGATCGCGGTGGCGAAAAAGATGCCAGGATTCACCTACGATCCAGGCAAAGACTCGCTCAAGGGCTGGCTGCTCGGAGTCACTCGTTGGAAGGTGGCCGACCAGTTTCGGAAAAGAAAAAGGGCCGGAGAAGCATCGCAAAGGGGGGATGCGGGGCAGGAGTTGCCACGGGATCAGGATAGCGTTCGAACGGCGACCGTGGACCGCGTTCCAGACCCGAACAGCATAGACCTGGAGGCTATCTGGGATGGCGAGTGGCGGGAGAACCTGTTGCGCGCGGCACTGGACCGGATAAAACTGCAGGTGAACCCGGCGCATTACGAGATGTATCATCTTCACGCCGTGCAAGGATTATCGCCGCGCGATACAGCAATCGCCCTGGCGGTAAGCGCAGCGGCGGTCCACATGGCTAATTACCGCGTGGGCCGGCTGGTGAAGGCTGAGATCCGGCGGTTAACAAATCCGTCTCCACTTTGAGCCATTGCTGTTTTCAGCAAATTCGGAACGGTCTTTTCTCTAACGTCCGATCAGTTTTACCGAGGCGACAGCTCCCGTTCTACAGCGGCTGAGCTCATGCGGAGAGGCCATCGGCTTTCAGGGCATCAAGCAGGGAACAACCTGACGGCTGTGCCGCCGGTAGATTTTAAAGTCGCTGTCAGTTGTGATGAGCACCGGGTCGGGCAGTATCTCGGTCATCCGGACCAGGCAAGCATCCGCCAAGCTCATCGGGACGGTGGCATATTTGGCGCGCAAGACTAGGACCTGGGCCAACTCATTCCTGAGATCAAACAGCAAACGGAGGTGTCCCTGTCGCAAGAGTTGATCAAGCGCGAGAGCATGAGGTGGATGCAACAGAAAAAAGGCCTCAGACACAACCGAATCGCAAGTGATCCAAGGCAAAGGCTGGCGGGACAATGTTTCGCGGGCCCAGATGTGATGTTCTTCGCGAGGATCAAGTAACGCGGCCAATGGCCCACTATCGACGATGAAGCTTTTTGGCACGTATTCTCTCCGCTATTTTCTGTTTTTTGGACGAGTGAAATTGTGGCGGGCCAGAAGGGACTTTGGCATTCCAGCATTCCCGCAAGATATCGCCAAGCAGCTCCCCGGTCGGACCGCATGACCCGGAAGGCTGGTGAAGTCGTTCGCGCACCACATCAGATTTTGAAATGTGGCGCGAGCGGGATTCCTCTTCGATCTCGGTGACGAGAGAATCGGGCAGCCGGACGGTCAGAGTCTTCATGTGGGGGAGTGTAAGACAAGAGTGTCGGAAAGGCAATACGCAACAGAAAAAGGAACACTAAAGGACCGAGTTGATTTTGATCCCCCTCGTCGTTACGCTCCGCAAGTCTGAGTCCAGCACGGCCAAATTCACTGCACGACCACTATCCGCCAGTTGTCCCGGAATTGGAGTTGATCGAGCGCATAGGCTCTGGCGGTTATGGCGAAGTCTGGCTCTGCCGCAATGTGATGGGGGCATTGCGGGCGGTCAAAATTGTGCGGCGAGCGGAGTTCGACGATGAACGCCCGTATGAGCGGGAATTCAATGGCATTCGCAAATTCGAACCGATTTCCAGAACCCATGAGGGATTCGTCAATATCCTCCAAGTCGGACGCAACGAGGAGGAAGGCTATTTCTATTATGTGATGGAACTCGCCGATCCAATCGCTGTAGCAGACGAGGTGACGAGACTCACTTTAAGTTCCGGCGGCAATACTAACGCTGGAAAATCAGAGCCTCCTCACGTCGGCTGCTACAAACCGAAAACCCTCGCCTCCGAAGTCAAAACCCGCGGCGCCCTTCCCCTTCCTGAAGTTCTCCAAATCGCCCAAACCCTCGCTCGCGCCCTGGCCGAACTCCACCGCCACGGCCTCGTCCACCGCGACATAAAGCCCTCCAACATCATCGTCGTAAACAGCGCACCCAAACTCGCTGACATCGGCCTCGTCGCCAGCGCCACCGACTCCCGCAGCTTCGTCGGCACCGAAGGCTACATCCCGCCCGAAGGCCCCGGCACACCTCAAGCCGACCTCTACAGCCTCGGCATCGTCCTCTACGTCCTGGCCACCGGCAAACACCACCGCGACTTCCCGGAACCCCCCGCCGATCTCGCCACCCGCCCCGACCGCGCCCAACTCCTCGAACTCACCGCCATCATTCATAAAGCCACCCAAACCAATCCCCGCGACCGCTACCAAACTGCCGAAGCCCTACTCGCGGATGTTCAACGACACACCGCTGGCAAATCGGTCAAAAGACGCTACTCACTGCATAAGGCCTATAGACTCTCTTTAATCGGCGCGGTCGGTCTCACGCTCGCATTCGCAATTGGTTTGTTTGTTAAAAACCAACGCGAACACCGCGCCGCTGTGGCGCGCGCGAACCTTCCGCCTTGGATCAAAAGCGGCACGACAAACCCGGCGGCCTGGCAAGCCTGGCAACGCGCCTCCCAGATGGGCAACACCTACACGACCGCCGGCCTCTCCAACGCAATCTACGAATGGCAGCGCGCGACTGAACTGGACCCCAATTACGTTGAGGCATGGTCCGTTCTTGGAGTAACTCTTGCAATCGCCGTGATCGAAGGGCATCTCCCCGGCACCAATGTTCTTCCACGCGCCAAATTGTGCGCGGAAAGAGCGATAGCAATTGATCCGGCACACGGTGCATCTTATGCATCCTTGGCGCTCTGCAATCTGGGACTGGACTATAACTTCTCTGCCGCCGAACCTCTTTTTCGCAAAGCAATCCAACTCGATCCTGCCGCCGTAAACCTTCGCAATAATTTTGCGTGGGAATTGCTATACCAGAGGCGGTTTGCGGAGGCTGGGGAATTGTGGAAACGTTTAATTGCGGAGCAACCTCAATACGCCAATGCCCACATTGGCCTTGCGATCATTGCGTATCACAGTGGGCTCCAAAAGGAAGCATTGAGCCTCTTCGACGAAGGGGTGCGACTTGCCCCGGACCGGCCTCTCTGGCGCAGGTTGCGCGGAGATTTCTTGTGGGCACTCAACCAGCGCCTGGCTGCAGCTCAGGACTTGTTGGACGAGGTCGAACTCGGCGGTTTCCATTTTCTCGACCGCAAAAATGACGGAGCTGATCTCCGGCAACTTTTTAAGACGCATGGTCCTGAAGCGGTCCTGGAGCGCCTGATCCTATTGTGTGAAGAACGCCAAACCACCGGCGCATTTGTTTCAGGATTCGACCTTGCGCGGTTGTACGCGCATTCTGGGAACGTCCCAAAGGCGCTCCAACACCTGGAAATTGCGATCGAAGAACGGCGCAGCATGATCCGCTCAATCAATGTCAATCCCGCCTTCGACGTTTTGCGAGCGGAACCTCGTTTTCAAGCGGCCTTGCGCCGGGTCCATTGCGTTGACTGAACGCGCGTCAGGTTTTCAATCAATCACGGCATTCGCAGGCGGAAAAACTTCCGTGAACCATCGAGGCGCTGCGTCAGAATCCGCTTTCCGCCCGAAACGATGGCCACCTCCGTGACTTCGCTCCACTTCGCGCCCTCTGCCAACTGGTCTGTGCTCTCGAGCTTGTAAGCAACGGCTGTTGCCGGCCACGAGAGTTCAACCTGACCGCCCGCCAGTCTCCTCGAATCGATTCGCTGTGGAGCAGGGTACCAACGCAAGCTAAACTCGCCTGTCTGCGCAGTTGGGATCGTGCCAGAGCGGGTTTTGCCATCGACCCCAATCACATAAGAAACACCATTGGTTGCCACGAACGAAATCCGGCTTGTCTTCAGCGCTCCATCATTATCGTTTTGCGCGATCCACGCTGGAACTGCCCGGATGATGTCCTGATCGAGGTGATTCGCTTCGCGAACACCTGCCACCAGCAGCGTATCAAAATCAGTTCCCGCCGTTTCAAAGATGACTGGACCAGTCTCCATCGCGACCCACCGGTACCAGACGGAAGCGCCTCCGGCCGACCCAGCCTTGTCCAATTCGCGTCCCTCTTTGCTGGCATTCCGATTTGTGCCGGAGTGTTCGCCGCTCCTGCCTTGAATTAGCTCCGCCATGAAAACATCGTCGTTCTGCGGCGGGTGTCGAAAGCTCCATTGGAGATCATCCAGGCCTGCTCCCTCGCTTGCCCGATTATAATTTCCATCCAGGGAGGCTCCGCTCTGATCTGTAGCGCTGCCGCGAAGCGTAACAGTATAATTCGTTAGGCTCTGGAAACCATCCCTGGCGCTGAATGCGACCGTGCGATCCCCATTGCTCCACGTAAAATATCCCGCTGCTGCCGGGTTCAGTTGCCACGCTTGCTCCACGCTCGCCTTGTTCATGGCCGTGCTGAACGTCACGCTCAACTGAGTTCCCGGCTCGCGCAGGACAGAAGGCGATGTGTGGATAACAATCGGCGCCCGAGTCGAGCCCAGCGTCGCGAGAGCGCGCGCCGCATTCAGTCTTCCGGCTGTCATGGATCGCCCCCTCATGGAGGGGAAAACATCCACGCTTCCGAGAATGGCTGCTTTCAGCTCATCGACGCTGAGGCTCGGATCGAAACTGGCCAGCAAGGCAACGGTCGCGGTCACATGCGGCGTCGCAAACGACGTTGTGGCGTCTGTCCAAATTTGGTAAGCCGCCATCCCAGGGGCGTACGTCGATCGAATGTTGGTTGCCGGGGCTGCCAAATCGACAATCGTTCGCCCGTAATTCAAAAGAAATTGATCCGACTCGTTGGCAGCCCCGACAACGAGCCCGTTCCTCAACTTGAAGTTCTGGGGCCAGCGTGAATTAAGATCGAGGTCCATCCCGCTGTTCCCTGCGGAGCACACAACGACAATCCCCTCATTCCCGGCCTCCTCCATCGCCTGGCCGACAGCCTCGCCGGCGTAATCGCCTCCGTAACTATTATTCACAACCCGCACGTTCACGCCTCTCCGTTTCATATCGATCACATAGCGGTAGCACTTTACGATGTCCGACGCCGTCCATACGTCCGTGACCGAACTGGCTCTCAACGCCATGATCTTCGCTCCGGGAGCCAGCCCCGTTATTCCTTTCCCGTTGTTACGAGTGCCGGCGATCACACCCGCAATGAACGTTCCGTGGTAAACCCGAGGTTCCCCTCCACCTTCATCCATCGGATCAGAATCGTCACCTGCCGCGTCAATTCCGAAAACGTCATCCACATAGCCGTTCCCGTCGTCATCAATTCCGTTCGTTGATTTGTCTCTGCCTTGGGAATCAAAACCTGTCTCCCCCGGATTCCGCCACATATTCTCCCTCAAGTCCTCATGCAAATAATTCACGCCGGTATCGATAATCGCCACCACCACACCTTCTCCTGAAGCCAGTTCCCAGGCGTTTGTCGCGCCAACCTTTCTCAAATTCCACTGGCTTGGATATTGAGGATCGTTGGGGCTGTTTGCGTGAAGTTTGATAGGATTCAACCAAACCAGAGCTGCGCACAAAAAGGTTCCGTAA
>JAQGOX010000586.1 GCA_028293365.1 Verrucomicrobiales bacterium
CACGGGCCTGATTGGGGAGGCTAATGTCGTCGAGTGTTTTCGGCGAGGCGTGGTGAATTGTGTGCTCAAAGACGGCCTGGAACGGCTGCCGCTCGCAGTGCGCCAGGCTACCTTCGAACAACAAATCCGGGCGGAACAACGCCGCGCGGCTGAGGCTTTGCGCGCTTCGGAAGATCGGTTTCGGCGCATTGTTACGTTTGCTCCAATCGGCATCTACCAGTCGGATCTTGAGGGCGGCTTTATTTTCGTGAATGACGGTCTGGTGCGAATGCTGGGATACAATTCTCAGGAGGAATTACTTCGGCGCAATTTAATGCGCGATATCTATTTCACCGTTGCGGAGCGCGAAACGGTGACAGAGAAATTGCTGTCCACCGGGGATGCTGTGAATATGGCGGTCCGCTGGAAGAGAAAAGATGGAACGTTGCTCTGGGTGGAATTAACCGTTCATTCTTTATTAGACGAAGCCGGCAATATTCTCTATGCGGAGGGGTTCGCCAATGACGTTACCCATCGAAAGAACGTTGAGGAAGCGCTCTCACAACACGAAACACTCCTTAGCGCATTGATTGAATCGGCTCTCGACGCCATTATTACAATCGATCACCACGGGAGGGTATTGGAATATAACCCCGCCGCCGAACGAATGTTCGGTCACCCCCGCGAACATGTAATGGGGCGCGAATTGGTGCAATTCAGCGTTCCACTTGAATTGCGAGCCGCGCAACGGGCAACCTTTCGGGAATTAATTAAAGCAGGCTCAACAGGTATTGTGGGCCGCCCTACAGAACTTAATGCTGTTCGCGCAGATCGCACAGAATTTCCCGTCGAGTGGGTCACAGTAAGGGTGGGAGAACTGGTGCCGCCTCTGTTCACCTGCTTTATCCGGGACATTACGGAACGGAGGCGAGCCGAGGAGGCGTTGCAGGAGTCCGAATCCAGATTTCGGCAGATGGCAGAAAGCATCCAGGAAGTCTTTTGGCTGTCAAATGCTCCCCGTGGAGTGATGCTCTACGTCAGCCCCGCCTACGCGAAAATCTGGGGACAGGCCTGCGAAGACCTGTTTAAAACCCCGCTCGCCTGGCTCAGGTCCATTCACGAAGATGATCGGGAACGGATTGCCACAGCCCTGCCAAAGCAAATTAAGGGAACTTATGATGAACAATATCGGATTGTTCGGCCCGACGGAACAGTACGATGGATCCGGGATAAGGCATTTCCGATTTATGACGAGAGCGGCACGGCGATTCGAATTGCCGGAATCGCTGAAGATATTACTGAGCGGCGGCAGTTGGAAGCGAAATTCCTCCATTCTCAAAAGCTTGAGAGTGTGGGAAGGCTCGCCGGCGGGATCGCGCATGATTTCAATAATCTGATGACCGCGATTGGAACGTTCGCTCGATTGGCTTGGGATGCACTCGAGCCTGATACGCAGGCGCGCAACGATATCGAGCAAGTGATAGCCGCAGGCGACCGGGCCGCATCGGTTACGAGGCAGCTCCTCGCATTCGCGCGCCAACAACCGTTAAAACTGGAAGTCGTTGATCCGAATGAGATCGTAAGCAATCTGCGAAAGATGTTGTCGCGAATTGTCCGTGAGGATATCGAGTTAGTCTTGGAACTCGATCCTGGAGTCCATCGAATTAATGTGGATCCCGGCCAGTTGGAACAGTGTCTCATGAATCTGGTCGTAAACTCACGGGATGCCATCGCAGGCGGAGGCCGAATTTTGATTACCACCGCCGAAACCATCATTCGCGAAGAAGAAGCGGAGCGGCGCGAGACAAATCCCGGAACATTTTCGATCGTTTCGGTTTCAGATACAGGACACGGGATGAGTCCGGAGGTCCTTTCCCATATTTTCGAGCCTTTTTTTACGACAAAAGAGGTGGGAAAGGGTACCGGACTTGGTTTAGCCGTCGTTTATGGCATTGTCAGGCAATGCGGAGGCTTTCTGGATATCGTTAGCCATGTTAACAGGGGCACTACCGTTCGCCTCTTTTTTCCAGAAGCAACGACAAAATCCGAAACGGATTCCTTTGCCCAATCAAGTGCCGTATCCAGAACCAGGGATGCCACCATCCTGATCGTTGAGGATGAAGCCGAATTGCGTGCAGGGCTTGCCCGGGTTTTGAAATCTGCCGGCTTCGTCGTTCTGGAAGCTAGCGATGGTGAACAGGCCCTCTCATTGATGTCTTTGCTCGGGAAAGCCAGAATTGATCTGGTAATTAGTGATGTGGTAATGCCGAAGATGAACGGTCCGGATCTGGCAAAACGCCTCGAAGAGATTCGCCCGGGAGTTCGACTCATCCTCATGTCCGGCCACGCGGATGAGGTATTCGCCTCCGGCGCAAATCTACAAATCGAGCTGCGTAAACCGTTTGTGCCACAAGTACTCCTTGAGGAAGTTGCAAAAGCGCTGGAAAGGCCGGGCGAGTGAGATCACTCCTCGAGCCACGCGATAATGTCAGTCAGTGCCTTATCAATTTGATATGGCTTTGACAGAACTCTGGTTCGTCCCAGGGCTTCGGCCTGCGTACGATCCGAATCGGTCAAATATCCCGAGGTTAGAATGCATTTCAATTTTGGATCCATCGCCAATGCTCGGGCGATGAGTTCCAGACCGTTAATACCGGGCATATTGTAGTCGGTAAACAAGAGAGTAAAACCTTCGGAATCCTGGGCCAATAACCGCAAGGCCTGGTCTCCCTCATTGGCGACTTGAGTTTCAAATCCTGCAACCGAAAAGAAGCCGACTGCCAAATCCCGCAGCAGGTCGAGGTCATCCACAATTAGAATGCGTCCTTTGCCGCGAGGTTTTTCAAGGCCCTTAACTTGAGTTGCCTCATAAACCGGCTCGGGCGTCAGTGGCAGGTAAAGATGTATGGTAGTTCCCTTACCGACCATGGATTCTATTTCGATAAAACCCGAAGCTTCGGTGACGACATTGTGGACGATAAATAGTCCGAGGCCAGTCCCGTGCAAAGGCCCTTTCGTTGTGAAAAAAGGATCAAAAATACGAGGAAGGATTTCGCTGGGGATACCAATTCCCGTATCGGAGATGCTACAGCAGCCGTAATGGGTGCCTTCATGCTTGTTGTGTTTCGAAGCCTGTTGAGCACTGATCGTGACGCATTGAGTTACGATGGTCAGGCGTCCTCCTCGAGGCATGGCGTCCTGCGCATTGACGCACAAATTGAGAACCGCCTGGCTTGCCCGGGTTCGATCCATTCGGATCCACAAGCAATTATCGCTTCGGCGGATATCCAATGCCACTCCCGTTTTCAAAGAACGCCTGGCCAGGGAGGAAGCCTCGACAACGATTTGGTTCAGGTCAAATACAACCAGTTTGTCCACCGTTGTGCGACTGAAAGAGAGAAGCTGTTCGGTAATTTCGGCGGCCCGAGTTGCAGCTTGTTCGATCTGCATGACTTGGGAGCGGCGAGGTTCTTCGATCTTCCCGTCCAGCAAGAGGGTTGAATTGCCGAGGATCGCTAGAAGCAAATTATTGAAATCATGAGCCACGCCAGCGGCCAGCGTGCCGACTGTTTGCATCTTCTGGGCGTGATAGAGCTGCTGCCGCAATTCCGTAAGTTTGCGGTCGTCTGTAATGGAATAAATCAAACCGACCACCGATTCATCGTGAACCCACGGCGAGATTCGAATCGTCCAGTGGTCATCTTTGCCCGAGGTAGCCTGGAATTCGCGAGATTCACTGGATTTTAATACCTCTAAAAAAGCGATTCGGATTTCTTCACGACGTTCGGGATCAGTAATTAAGTCCAGGAACGAGTCCCCAGGCCGGGGTGGTTCCAGGAGGGTGAGGTAACCATGCTGTGCCGGCAAATTCTTCCAGCCTTGGTTGGCATGCGTGATCCGGAAGTCTTGGTCCAGCGTGTAAACCGCGGCGTCAATCGAATCGAGTATGCTGCGGACGAGATTGCGTTCGAGCAGGATCTCGTTCTGCAAGCGCTTACTTGAGCTGATATCCCGTTCGCTGCAAACATACCCCATCAGCCGATCCTGCCGATCGAAGATCGGCGACATTGTGATGCTGACATGGTATTGAACGCCACCGCTCGTCACATTCACCAGTTCGCCGGTCCAGCCATTGCATTGCGCCACCGATTCAAGTGACTCACGAATCTTCGTGGTTTGTCCTGGTGCACGCAGGAACTCGGCGGTTTGACCTAGAGCGTCCTCAATGGAGTAGCCCGTGACCGTTTGGAACGAGGCGTTTACAAATGTGATGCGGTAGTCTGAGTCGGTCAGGAAGAAAACGTCGGCAGTGGCGTCGATTGCGGCAGACAGTCGCAGGAGGTGCGCCTCCGTACGCCAGCGGCGGCTCGCGTCTTTTATGCAAACCAGCGCATATCCACCTTCAAGGGAGGTGACAATTACATCGGCGATGCAAATAATGCGCCCATTTACGGTCATGGTCGCGGAGGAAATGGTTTCCTGAATTTTTCGAACTGATGAAATCAGTGTGGAGACGCGTTTGCGCGTCTCGGGCGTAAAGAGAGGCAGAACCGAGCTCCCGATTGCTTCCTCAACCGACCGCAAACCGAGAAACTGCACGGCCTTGGGATTGATCTGTTCAATCTTGCCCTGGCCGTTGCAAATGACCTGTGCATCATCCGACGCATTGAACCAACGGTCCCACCAGGCGGCCGCGGCTGCCGAATGGCCGGAGCGTTCGGAGGTATGCGAGGACATTGGCATTAACAGTACACTACTAAT
>JAQGOX010000609.1 GCA_028293365.1 Verrucomicrobiales bacterium
ACACAGACGATAATGCGGATTCGTTCGTGAACAACCACGGGCGAGACGAGGTTCGTGCCACACGGCAGAACTGGGCAAACAATGTGGAAGACTGGGGACCCGCGGAAGAGAATACGAATCTCGTCTATCTCACCGATGCCAAACTTTCGACGTATCTGTCCAAATCGACCGCTGTTTTCAAATGTCCGGCCGATTTATCGATGTCCGAAAACGGTGCGCGCATTCGCAGCATGTCGATGAATGGAATGGTTGGGGAGCCAGGCATTCTGACGAACCGATTCAATCCCACCTATCACCAATTTAAAAAATCGGGGGATTTGATCAATGCGGTGGGCACATTTTTATTTTTGGATGAACATCCTGACACTCTGAATGATGGTTTTTTCATTAATAATCTGGATGATTACAAATGGGGAAACCTGCCTGCTTCGTATCATTTCGGCGGTGCCAGTTTATCGTTCACGGATGGTCACACGGAAACCCATAAATGGCAGGTCACCACGCCCGGCGGGACGGTCCGACCTGCCATCAAAGGCGGAGTAGGGGGGATCTTCGATGCGAAACCGACGACCGATTTCGAGTGGCTCAAGCAGCGAACCAGTTCCAAAAGGTGAGAGGTGAATGCCCGGGATTTAACCCGTCTGGGTGTGCCGATCGGAGAAGCGCAACGACGCGCGGTCGATTTCGTGGCCACATTCATTCTCCGCGGCGGGGACAAAGCCAGGTTAGCGGAGGAAGTGAGTGCCGTTCTCAAGAGCCCTGGAGCCTACCTCAAAGATCCACTTCGAAGCGATTTTGCGAAAAGCATATTAAGCGCGCCGCCTCCTCCTCGTTCCGATCCAGTCCACTATCGCCAATGGGGTGAAGAACTCGACCCGGAGTCGCTGGCGCAAATGGAACGAGCTTGCCTGTTGCCTGTCTCCGTCGCAGGTGCGCTGATGCCCGATGCGCATGTCGGTTACGGATTGCCAATCGGTGGCGTCCTTGCGACCGATAACGCAGTGATTCCTTACGCTGTCGGAGTCGATATCGCATGTCGCATGAAAATGACAGTGCTCGATCTTCCTGTGCGTGATCTGGATAGGAAAAGTGAAAAGCTGGCGCGCGCGATCGAAACGGAAACACGTTTCGGAGTGGGCGCGACTTTTCGTGAGAGACGCAATCACGCGGTATTGGAGGCTGACTGGTCTGTTAGCCCGATCACGAAAGCCAACAGAGATAAAGCCTGGGCGCAACTTGGAACAAGCGGCAGCGGGAATCACTTTGTTGAATTTGGCAAGTTCACCGTTTTGGAAACGGAGCTAGACTTGCCGCCCGGCGAGTATCTGGCTCTTCTCAGCCATAGCGGAAGCCGCGGCACCGGCGCTCAAGTATGCGATTACTATAGCAAAATGGCTTTTGCGAAACATCCCGATCTACCGGGGGAAATGAAAAGGCTCGCCTGGCTTTCACTCGATTCCGGGGAAGGCCAGGAGTACTGGCAGGCCATGGAACTAATGGGGCAATACGCCGCAGCCAATCATTCTTTAATACACGCGTCAATCGCCAGCCATCTTGGACTCGAAGTCCGATTGGACATCGAGAATCATCACAATTTCGCGTGGAAAGAACGTCATGTCATCCAAGGTGTCCAGCGTGAGGTAGTGGTCCATCGCAAAGGCGCAACACCGGCTGGGAAGGGTGTTTTCGGTATCATCCCCGGTTCCATGGCATCGCCGGGTTATGTGGTGCGGGGCAAAGGAAATGATGATTCGCTCCACTCCGCTTCCCATGGAGCGGGCCGTTGCATGAGTCGAAAAGCCGCACTGCAGGCGTTTACCTGGGAAAAGGCCAATCGTGTGCTGAAGGAAAGGGGCGTGAAATTACTATCAGCCGGGCTCGATGAGGTGCCGATGGTTTACAAAGATATTCATCAGGTTATGGCTGCTCAGACCGATCTCGTCGAGGTACTCGGACGCTTCGATCCGAAGATCGTCAAAATGGCGCCCAGCGGCGAACGGCCGGAAGATTGATTGTATATTTTGAATCGATTCGAATCGGACGTCAATCAGTCGGCGAGAGTCACGTTCATTTCCGAAATGCTCAACTCAATCGCGGAGAGAAGCTGTCGGATATCGTTTTCGAAAAGCCGGCCGATATTCCCAATTCGAAATGTCGGCACCTGGGTTAGTTTACCAGGGTAAATGATCATTCCTTTTGCGCTCAAAAGCCGATAAAACTCAGCGAAGTTGAATTTTGGATCTTTCGGGAAGTGAAAGCAGGTAATGATGCAGCTTTGAATAGCGTCGGGCAGGAATCTTTTAAATCCGATTCTTTCCATTCCTTCGATCAAGACCTGATGGTTGCGTTTGTAGCGTGCGCCGCGAGCGGCGATTCCGCCTTCCGCGTCCAGCTCCTTGAGCGCCTGGACAAATGCGAGGACGGCATGGGTCGGAGGGGTATAGCGGAACTGAGCGGTCTTTTCGAAAGCTTTCCATTGTCCCAGCAAGTCGAGACTGAGAGTGCGGGCAAAACCTTCCGTCGCCAGCAGCAACGAGCGGCGCGCGAAAATAAATGAAAAACCGGGAACTCCTTCAACACACTTATTCGCAGATGAAATCAGGTAATCGATGCCAATTGCATCCATGTCGATCGCTACAGAGCCGAAGCTGCTCATGGCATCGACAATCAGCACACGCCCTGCAGCTTTGATGATGGGACCGATTCGCTCGATGGGATTTAAAATTCCCGTGGTTGTTTCGCAGTGGACGACAGCGACATTCGTGATTTCAAAATCGTTTTCTAAAGTTCTGTTCAGTTCGGCAAGGTCTGCGGTTTGGTCTTCCGCGGACCGCAGGACGAGGTGCTTGATCCGGAGCTGCATTGCCATTTGGGCAATACGCTCGCCGTAGGCGCCGTTGGCCAAAACCAGCAGCTTCCCGTTGGGCGGAAGAACCGATGAAATAACTGACTCGACCCCAAACGTACCGGAGCCTTGCATCAATATGACTTCGAAACCTGATTCGCGAGAGACGCCGCCAAGTTCCAGCAGTTTTTGACGAACATTCGCAACGGTGCTGTTAAACTCGACATCCCAGGATCCCGCATCATGAAGCATCGCCTGTTTTACGCTTAGGCTTGTAGTCAAGGGTCCCGGGGTAAAAAGCAATTTGTCTCGTGACGATGGAATTGAAGTCATAAAAGCTGCGTTATTTTGATTAGCCGGTGATCTGCTGGCCCCTGCGTGAGTAGAGGAACAAACATAAGAAGGCGGC
>JAQGOX010000613.1 GCA_028293365.1 Verrucomicrobiales bacterium
AGCATTGGCGGCGATATTGAGCGTGTGGACCTGGGCGCTCTCGAAGCGTTTTACGGAGGAATTGTCCGGAAGCCCTCAGCGGACACCAACGTTAAGCACAATGAGTATACAGAACCAACCGGCTCAAACGGCATCGCTATAGCGCCCTCGAATACGTTGAACCACCACGCGCTTCTGCTGATAAATCCACACACCTCATTCTTCTTTCGCTCGGAGCTTCAGATGACGAGCGACGAAGGGTTGAATGTGTATGGAGCGGTGACGTGGGGACAATTTTTTGTTTATCAAGGGTTCAATCCGCGACTTGGCTGGATGCATACGTCAAGCGGCGTGGACGCGGTCGATGAATATCTTGAAACGGTGACCGAAAAAGGAGGGCGCTTTTTCTATAAGTATGGCAACGAGGAACGGCCACTGGCGACGCGCAAAATAATTGTGCCTTATAAGACAACGAATGGAACGGCGGTGAAGGAATTTACCGTTTTCCGTTCGGAGCATGGACCGGTCATTCGCCAGGAGAATGGGAAATGGGTGGCAATCCATTTGATGCAGGAACCGCTGAAAGCGTTGATGCAATCCTATTCCCGGACGAAAGCGCACGATTACCAATCGTACCGCGAGGCCATGGAACTGCACGCCAACTCGTCGAATAACACAATTTACGCGGATGCCGACGGAAACATTGCGTATTTCCATGCTAATTACATTCCCAAGCGCAACAGCCACTTCGATTGGACGAGGCCGGTGGATGGAAGCGATCCGGCGACTGATTGGGGCACCTTGATGACATTGGACGAAACACCCCACCTGCTTAATCCAACGAGTGGGTGGGTTTACAATTGCAATGATTGGCCCTGGTCCGCCGCGGGTTCGGGCAGTCTCCGGCGAGAGGATTTTCCCAGGTATGTCGAAGGCGGGAAGGAGGAGTCACCACGCGGCGTCCACGCAATCGGTTTGCTGCAGAACAAGGAGGACTACACAATCGAATCGCTCAACGCCGCTGCCTACGATACGTATATGCCAGCCTTCGCGCGTATGATTCCGGCATTGCTCCGCGCTTACGATCAGACGACGAATACTGACGAAACCAAATCAAATATATCCGGACAGATCAAGCTACTGCGGAGTTGGGATTATCGCTGGAGCGTTGATTCGGTGCCAACAACACTGGCCGTCTTTTGGGGCGAAGCAGTAGGGCGGCGCCTGAGTGCGGAAGCTGGGCGCGCGGAAATGTCACCCGAGCTCTACGTCGCGACGAAGGCGTCCCCGGGGCCACTATTGCAATCGCTCGCGGAGGCGTCCGAAAAGCTGGCATCCGATTTCGGCACCTGGAAAATGCCGTGGGGAAATATTAACCGTTTTCAGCGGCTCAGTAACGATATCGTGCATCCGTTCAACGACGCAGGGTCGAGCATTCCAGTTGGATTCACCTCGGCACGGTGGGGTTCACTCGCGTCGTTCGGCGCGCACGCTTATCCCGGGACAAAAAAATGGTACGGGACAAGTGGCAACAGCTTCGTTGCGATCGTTGAGTTCGGCAATAATGTTCGCGCGAAGGCGGTAACCGCAGGTGGTGAAAGTGGCGATTTCAACTCACGCCATTTCAATGACGAGGCGGAACGGTATAGCACAGGCGCACTGCGCGATGTTTATTTTTATCGATCGCAACTCAAGGGGCATACCGAACGGACTTACAAGCCGGGAAAGCTGTGACGATTTCATTCGAAGCAGGATCATCGTGCTCTTACCCGCGGCCCAAATAAAGTGAGACAAGTTCTTCCAGATTTGAAAAGGACTTTCGCATTACGTCATAATCGACGCCAAAATCAAGGAGCAAGGCAATGTCATTGACGCCCACAGAAATTGCTTTATCTACAACCTGCCTCGCCTCTGATATCGAACCGAAGATTCCGCCATTCTTAAGATGCTCATTATAAGAGTGAGCCATGCGTCGCGCTTGCTCCTCATAACTTAACGTTTCAATAGGTTTGCCGTTATGCTCCATTGCGTACGTACGCTTCGTCAGTTTTTCAACGAACGGCTTGAAACTGGAATTTAGTTGTTTCGAGAGCGTATTGTAATCATCCACCACCAGAGTATGCAGCATGATCGAAACGATCCCGGTTTCAGGGTTGTGGCCCCCTTCTCTGCGGCCATCGCGGTAGCGCACAATTTTCCTGCCGATCGCCTCCAGATCAACGCCGTACAACATGGTCATAATATTGTACCCCTGGCGGCCGGCGTAAGCGAAGGCCTCGTCGTTTTGAACAACGAGCAGCCATATTGCCACTTCCTTTTGGATGGGGCGCGGGTGGACGGTGATAGAGAAATTTTCTCCGCCAGGACCGGGAAAAGACACGCTTTCACCGCGCCACAATTTCTGCACGATCGGGATGCCTGTGGATGTAATAGACCTGCGATCCTCGTAAGCATCAGGGGCAAGCGTAAAAACTGGTCTATGTGTTCCACCATTACCAAACCCCAAATCAACTCTCCCGCCCGAAAGCTGATCTACCAGAGCCCATGATTCAACGATGGATGCCGGGTGATGAAGAGGCAACGAAAGACCGGCAGTTCGGAATCGGATGACTTTCGTCTGCGGAGCAAGAAATGCGGCGAGCACTGCGGGGTCGGGATAGAGGCAGCCTTTGTCGTGGAAGTGTCGCTCGGGCATATACACGGATGCGAAACCGGCCTTGTCCGCAAAAAGCGTCGCATCTCTGATGAAGTTCAACTTCTCCGTATCAGAGACATCCTCCCTAACGTCGGTGTAGAATAAAATGCTAAAAGAGACTGATCCTGCCGGCTTTCCCGCAGCAGGTGTTGTCGAGATATCTTCGCCCCCAATTTTTGCGTCGATCATCATTTAAGGCAAACAGGAAGTATTTTTGAGCCGAAACAATAATATAATCCTTTATCTCAGCGTCGCTCCGTGGGGAGTGGGTCATAAATCTTCCGTACATCATCATTTTTTGGGCGGTCACTTCCTCCAACTTGTTGAAATAGTGAGTAACCCAACCGAC
>JAQGOX010000615.1 GCA_028293365.1 Verrucomicrobiales bacterium
CGCTCGAATTCTACGCTGAAATCGATCAGCAGCTCGGGCGCATGCTCGAACTGGGAGCGGTTATCGGAATCACCGCAGACCATGGCATGAACGCAAAATGCAATGCCGATGGATCACCCAAAGTCATCTATCTGGAAACGCTTCTGCGCGAAACCTACAAAATTGATCTCCAAGTGATTCTGCCGATCACCGATCCGTACGTTTTGCATCACGGTGCGCTCGGCTCATTTGCGGTGGTGCATGGACCTTCCAATGCTCCATTCGAAAAGATCGCCAAATGGATTATGGATTTACCCGGGATTACAGAGGTTTGCGATCGTGCCACTGCCGCTGCCAAATTAGAGCTGCCTGCGGATCGATTGGGCGATCTAGTCGTCCTTTCGGGTCGCGATACCGTGATTGGCCGAACGCCGGCACATCACGATTTGAAAGCAGTTGCGAGCGGTTTGCGCTCTCACGGCGGGCGCTATGAGGAAATGGTTCCTTTCGTAGTCAGCGAGCCGTTAAATGAAGAATACATCGTTCGTTCCGCGGCGGATCCCCGCAATTTCGATATCTTTGATTTCACCTGCAATGGATCAATCCGCTGAAACGACTTTTATGAATACAAGCTGCTATGTTGCCGGCAAGGCTGTCTCGGGTCCGAGTTTCACGGTCAAAAGCCCGTTCACGAACCAACCCGTGGGAACCGTTGCCGCTGCCGGGAGGGCTGATTCCGAAAAGGCCATCGTGGCTGCTCTTGGATTCCGTGATCGTCTGAGTCGTTATGATCGCTCCCAGGTTCTCGAGCGCACGCGACAACTTGTTTCAGAACGTCACGAAGAGTTTGCCCGGCTGATTTCCAGCGAAGCAGGGCTATGTCTCCGTGAATCGCGCTACGAAGTAGGCCGAGCACTCGATGTGCTTCGCTTTTCTTCGATTGAAGCACTGCGCGATGATGGTCAGATTTTTTCCTGTGATATTTCCCAGCAGGGGAAAGCACGCAAAATATTCACGATGCGCGAACCGCTCGGTTGTGCGGTTGCCATCACACCGTTCAATCACCCTCTCAATCAGGTGGCCCATAAGCTTGCTCCAGCGATCGCAGCCGGGACACCTGTCATTCTGAAACCGTCGGAAAAGACTCCGCTTACTGCCATTCGGTTTGCCGAAACGCTCTATGAAGCTGGCTTACCCGGGCCGATGCTGAGCGTTTTGTTGGGGCCGACCGCGGAAATCGCCGAACCGTTGGTTAAAGATGAGCGAATCGAACTTGTTACTTTCACCGGGAGTGTAGCTGTCGGCAAGAAAATCGCCGTTACCGCAGGATATAAACGAGTGGTTCTGGAATTGGGAGGAAACGATCCCTTGATCATTCTCGAAGACGGCGATATCGATATGGCGGTACACCTCGCAGCAGAAGGCAGCTATCGTAATTCCGGCCAGCGCTGCACGGCAGTAAAGCGCATTTTGGTTCATGACGCCATCGCCGATGATTTTGTGGCTCGACTCGTCGCCAAAACCAAAGAATACAAATGTGGGGATCCGATGGACCCCGAAACCCGCGTCGGAACGGTTATCGACGAAGCGTCTGCTATTTACCTCGAAACGGTTCTGAAGGAAGCGTTGGCCAACGGCGCGAAATTACTCACAGGAGGAGAGCGCAAAGGTGCTTTGTTTGAACCAACCGTGATCGACCACGTTTCGCGTGAGGCGCGCATGGTTATTTGTGAAAGTTTCGGACCGCTGGCGCCCGTCCTGCGCGTGCGCGATCTGAGCGATGCCATCCAGGTTGCAAATTCGACCGCGTTCGGTTTGAGCTCGGGAGTTGTGACCAACAGTCTCGACAAAGCCATTCGCGCGATCAAAGAGCTGCGTTGCGGCACGGTTAATATCAACGAAGTCCCCGGATTTCGAGTGGAGAACTCCCCGTTCGGCGGTGTTAAAGACAGCGGTCTCGGAATTAAAGAGGGTGTCATCGAAGCGATTAAACTTTTCAGCACGATTAAAACGTTTTCTCTTCCCTGGTAACTTAAATGCCGCCACAAGAATCAAATCTCGATGCCCTGAAATCTGAAGGCGACATTAACCTCTCTTCGGAACGGGCGCGCTGGTCCGAAAAAAATATCGACGCGGAAACTCGCGAATGGCTGGAAGAAGATGCAAAATATTTCCTGCATCAATCGCTCTCAACTCCCTGCCTCGACGTTTTGAAATCGTGTAGTGGCGCCTCGATCTCGGATTTGCAAGGACGCGAGATGCTTGATTTCCACGGGAACAACGTTCACCAGGTTGGATTCAGCAATCCGCGAGTGACGCGAGCCATTATAGCGCAGATGGAAGAACTTTCATTTTGCACGCGTCGCTATACCAATATACCAGCGGTTAAACTTGCTAAAAAGCTTGCCGAACTTGCGCCAGGGGACTTGAACAAGATTCTGTTTGCGCCGGGCGGAACTTCGGCAATCGGGATGGCGATCAAGCTGGCCCGAATCGCTACCGGTCGGCACAAAATGATATCCATGTGGGATTCATTCCATGGGGCGTCGCTGGATGCAATTTCGGTGGGTGGCGAACGGGTGTTCCGCAATGGAATCGGCCCACTCCTTCCCGGCTGCGAACATGTTCCACCGCCGGATCATCGTCATTGCCCGTGGGATTGCCACGGCGTTTGCACGTTGAAATGCGCTGATTACATTGAGTACGTACTCGAAAAAGAGGGGGACGTCGCCTGCGTCATCGCTGAGACCGTTCGGAGCACTCCGTTTGTGCCGCCGCTCGATTATTGGCGCAAAGTGCGTGCCGCCTGTGACAAACATGGCGCATTGTTGATACTCGACGAAATTCCAACTTGCCTGGGACGCACGGGCCGGATGTTCGCCTGCGAACATTACGAGGTCGTTCCCGATATGCTGGTGATCGGCAAAGGACTGGGGGGCGGGATTTTCCCGTTGGCGGCGCTCATCGCACGTGAACATCTGGACGTCGCGGCAAAGACCGCTCTGGGTCATTATACGCATGAAAAAAACCCAGTTGCGTGCGCGGCAGGCCTGGCAACCCTTGAGGAAATCGAGGATACGGGATTGCTTGCGAAAGTCCGTGAGCTAAGTGCTTACACGCTCGAAAAGCTGCGATCCATGGCCGCAACCCACCCGATGATCGGGGACGTCAGAGGCCTCGGAATGATGATCGGTGTGGAACTGATGCGAAATGGAAAACGAGCCACAGCAGAGGCTGAGCAGGTGATGTATGAAGCTTTAACGCGCGGACTCAATTTCAAAGTGACGATGGGTAATATATTGACCCTTACCCCCGCACTCACAATTACGAGGGAGGAGATGGACCGCGCTTTGGCTATTCTTGGAGAATGCCTTGGAACGGTCGCATCTCGCTCCCTGCAATCGCGGACTTAGAGCTTTTTGATTTCGACATCGCGGAACGCGACGGGATCGTTGTGCCCAGCGAAGCCGAAATGGCCGCTGGTACGATCTTTGCCGGGATGTTTCGAATTGGCCATGAATTCGTGAACATTGGCGAGATCAGTGTTCAGGATCACAAAACCGTTAAGTTCCACTTTAATGGTGGAGCCTTTGACTGTGACTTCTTCGAAGTTCCATTCGCCTACAGGGCGATGGAAGCCGCGCGCGGCGGCAACCATGCCATAGGCGGACCCATGGGCTTGCCGGGGATCAATTTTCTCGCCCCGCGCTTTCTCGTAATTGTCATCGAGCACCTGCAACTCACACATTCCCTCATACGCGGTGTCGCCGTGCCCGGGATAGCGAATCGCTAAACCATTGTTCCCGCCCGCCGGGACCTTGAATTCGACTCGTGCGACAAAGTCACTGTATTCGTCTTTCGTGAAAATGGTTCCGCCTTTTTCAGGCTTGCAGCGAATTGCGCCATTTTCGACCACATAATTTTCCACGGGACCCTCCCAACCGGTGAAATCGGTGCCATTGAAGACTGAGGTGAAACCTTCCTTGCTTTTGGACCCTAATATTTTGTTGGCTTCTTCCGTTCCGATTTCGCGAAGAAAGATATTGCGCCAACGAATTTCAGCGCCGTGTGTCTGCAACTCGATCGGTCCTTTCACCGGAATCGGCATTTTGCGGTCGTAATAGTTTTCCAGAATCGCATGATCGACGACGAGCTTTTCATTGAGCCAGACACTGACGCGTGAACCGACCATCAGGATGCGGAATTGGTTCCATTCGCCGAACGGCTTATCGGCCAGCACAAGCGGATCCTTACCGGGCGCGCCGGGACTATTGTTCCAGAGTCCACCGCTGCCCTTCTCGGCACCATTTTTGAACTCTTTGGGATTGGTGTGATCCCATATTTGCACCTGAGGAACGCCGCGAAGATAGATTCCCGAATCCGCCAAAGGCACGGTCTTGTATTCGACGAGCAGTTCGAAGTCGCCGTAATCTTTAGTCGTTGTGGCATATTTTCCGTGGCCGTCACTGACCAGTTCATCGCCCTCGACGCGGGTGTGTGAATGCATGTCGGCGGTCCACTTGGCAACCTGATCGGCACGCTGCTCGTCGGTCATTGCAAGATATTTGCGATGATCGAATGTATCGCCACCGCGCCATCCAGTGAGATCTGTGCCGTTGAAAAGAGCCGTGAAGCCAGGCGGAGGCTGAACGGCTTTGGCAGCGATGCCGACGCTGGTCAGAGCGAGCGCACAGAGCAACGCGATAAGGGTAGGAGTTTTTTTCATAATTCTTGATAGAAACGGATGTCTTTTGGATAACAGGTTTGCCGGGAGGCGACCAGCAGATTTCACCGGCCCTAATCGGCGAGGAAAAAATTGCAAAACTCCGACTTGAGTCGGAGAAGAGTGAGCCTACCTTGCACTTCGAAGGGTGGCGTGCTGACCGCTGGGCAGCACGCTCGGGCGTAATGAAAATGAGCGAATGACTAATGTGAGGAGCGTATTGAAGCGTCTGCGTCTGTTTTGGCGCGGCGGCGGTGAAATCCTGGCGGGATTTGGATGCGCCTGGTGCGCGCGACGATCCGAGTGATTGGGTGGTTTGGTTACGAGCGAACGAACGGCCCCGGCGGTCCGTCCGCTACCTTGCGGGTTCGGAAAGGATTGCATTGGTTGGGCGATTTTGCCAGAGGTTGGATAGGCAAATTGCTAATCAAAACGGCCGGCCAAATGAGAATCGCCGACTGGCGACCGCGTTAATCTGGCAGCTTGGCATCATAGCGATCCCAAGGCTATCGTTATCCCGTGCAGATTTACGATCATCCCACGTTTCGCATGGCAGCACAGCAATTCGATCTGGTAGCAGATCGATTGCAGATTCCGGAGGAAGACCGGGCGCGTCTCAAATTTCCCAAACGATCCATGGTTGTGGCGCTCCCGATTCGACGCGACAACGGATCGGTCGAGGTATTTTCCGGGTATCGCGTTCAACATCATTTGACCCTTGGTCCGACCAAAGGGGGGTTGCGGTATCATCCGGATGTGGCGCTGGGTGAAGTCGCAGCTCTGGCAATGTGGATGAGTTGGAAATGTTCACTCACCGGCCTGCCGTACGGCGGGGCAAAAGGGGGCATTGCGTGTGACCCGGGAAAACTGAGCAATTCGGAGTTGGAACGACTCACCCGGCGTTACACACAGGAGATGATTCCTTTTATTGGGCCCCAGGTTGATATCATGGCACCGGATGTCGGTACGAATGAACAGACAATGGCCTGGATGATGGATACTTATTCCACACACATGGGCTATACCGTTCCCAGCATTGTCACCGGTAAACCGGTCGGGCTTGGGGGTTCTCTGGGGCGGCGCGAATCCACCGGCCGAGGAGTGGCTTACCTGATCAATCGTGCGATGGATGTGCTCGGGTTCGAACCGGCCAAGGCGACCGCAGTGGTTCAGGGCTATGGGAATGTGGGAAGCGTGGCTGCGCACTCTTTGGCGAAACAGGGATTGCATGTTATTGCCGTTAGCGACGCATCGGGCGGATTGCTTAATGAAAAAGGAATCGATCTTTGGAAACTCGATGAACATCTCAAAAGCCAAAAGGTTGTAACCGGTTTTAGCGAGGCTCAGCCGATCTCAAACGAGCAATTGTTGGTGACGAAGTGCGACGTACTGGTTCCTGCAGCGTTAGAGCGCCAAATCACGGAGAAAAACGCGGCACGCATTCAATGCCGTATTCTTGCTGAAGCAGCAAACGGCCCCACCACCCCCGAAGCGGATGAAATCATCGCACAGCGTCCAGAAATCTTCGTGATACCCGACATCCTTTGCAATGCTGGTGGCGTGGTTACTTCCTATTTTGAGTGGGTTCAGGATTTGCAAAGCTTTTTTTGGACTGAGACGGAAGTAATGGACAAATTGTTTCGGATTCTGGAAACGGCGTTCATGCACACGTTGACGATGAGTCGAAAGGAAGAAATCTCCATGCGCCTGGCCGCACTAAGTCTCGGGATCAAGCGCGTCCAGGAAGCGAAGAAAATGCGCGGGTTGTTTCCCTGAACGGAGAACTAAATACTGCGCGGATTCGTGCTTAGCGCGGCTCATCGAGCCTGGCTGTTTTCCATTCGCCAAGCGATTTATAGGTTTTTTCCCCCTCCAGATCCGGTTCGTCTATCAATGGGCCAACCCATTTCCAAATCTCGCCAGCCACTGATTCGATCGATACCGTCGCATCAACCACGCGGATTCTGGTTGGATTCGCAGCCGACAATTCCTCGTAACCCAGATCGACCCGTTCGAAGAAAGCCCGACCGGCTTCTTCCATTCGATCCCGAGTTTTTGGGCTGGATTGATTTCGGGCGGACCGTCGTTGTTCGCTGACCGAAACTGGCACTTTGAGCATTAGCGTCAAGTCTGGCTGGGTCTCCCCGATTGCAATTTCGATGACCTGTTGCACGGTCTGCCGATGAAGCTCGCGACCGTAAGCCTGATAGGCAATGGTCGAATCGATAAAACGGTCACAGAGGACGATCTGACCTCGCGCAAGTGCTGGACGAATCGATTCGCGAATCAGTTGCGCCCGGCTCGCGTTCATGAGAAGCAATTCTGTTTCTGGCATCATCGCGCCATTGGTGGCGCTGTGCTGCAGCGTGTGTCGAATTTCCTCCCCAATCGGCGTTCCGCCAGGCTCGCGAAGAACTAATGGACTCTTACCTGCGGCCTGAAGCCGTTCCGCCAAAATTTTAATTTGCGTTGATTTGCCGCTGCCCTCGTTTCCTTCGAATGTAATAAACAGACCGTCCATATTTCAATGCGCTGTCGGTTTAACGGGCTAATAACGATGGATCGACTAGTGTGGGGCGGTAGCGGTTGCCTGAGCTCGCTGAGGGAAATGATCCGTCAAATAGTCCACCAGCGAATGTATTTGGTCTGGCGTAAGTGGGCCACCCTCGCTTTGAGCAAAGGCTGGCATCAAGGTGGCTGGTTTTCCCATTGTGACCCATTGTTCCCAGTACTGACGGTTCGGGACGGTCTTAAGAGCGTGAAGATCCGGAACCATGGTGGCTCGGTGTGCATCTTCATGGCAAATTCCACAGGCCGCGTGATAGAGAGGCTCTCCAACTTTCCCAATAGCAGGAGTGACGTGGCAAGTGGCGCAATCATTTTTGAATACCGCCTGGCGATCGGCAATGGCTGCCTGCATATTACGCGCGCGAGCCGCGGGATTGCCCATGGCACCCACGGCCGGCGTTGAGGGAATCACGACCTTGATATTCAGCATTTTCGGGCCTTCGGAAGTATCGACTGAAACAAATTTGCTGAGCGTCCCAAATTTCCCGCGAAGATCAACGGTTGCCTCGACATCACCGCCTTCCCCAGGCCCGAGTTTCCAGGGTGTGCTGGGCAGTTTCGCGACGGTGCAGCCACACGAAGTCCGGACGGAATTAATGGTGACATCGTGTGTGGAACTGTTGGTTACTGCGAACTTGAAAGGGGCTGTCAATTCACCCGAAGCAGCCTGGTATTCTTTGGACATTGAATCCCACACGAGAGCCGCCGGACCCTGCGGTTGCGCCGGGGAGGTGGGCAACGCACGGGCCTTTTGAATTGCAGCTCCCAGCGCCTGTGAAGTCCGGGGCGTTGGCGACGCGGCTGGCGTCCCCGGCGGCAAAGCCGGCAGCGGCGGTGGGGGAGAGATTGCCAGGGTTGCGAAACTACAAACGAAAGCGGCGATGGATGAAACGGCAAAGCGCATAAGCGACCCCGAACGATAGTTCAACGCGAATTTAACTACAAATTCAAAATGCGCGTCAGACAGTCATGATTTCTTTTTCCTTATGCGCGAGATGCCCATCGAGTTTTGCGATGTATTGATCGGTCAGTTTCTGCACTTCTTTTTCAGCTCCATCCAGTTCGTCTTCCGTTACGGCGCCGGCTTTTTCTTCTTCCTTCATCGCTTCGATCGAATCGCGGCGTACGTGGCGATTGGCAACCCTTCCATCTTCAGTCATTTTCTTGACGATTATTGAAAACTCCAATCGTCTTTCAGTGCTGAGGTCGGGTAGCACAATCCGAATAACTTTCTTATCTACGGCCGGATTGAGGCCGAGATTGCTTTTCTGAATCGCTTTTTCGATTGGATGCAGCGTGGACGCATCCCAGGGCGAGATCAAAATCACTCGTGATTCGGGCGTGGTAATGCCAGCCAATTCACGAATACGCATAGTTGACCCATACACTTCGACTTGAATATTTTCCACGAGCCCAGGCGAAGCCTTGCCTGTTCGTACGCCAGAGAATTCGT
>JAQGOX010000664.1 GCA_028293365.1 Verrucomicrobiales bacterium
GCGCTGCCGTCTTTTTGAAAAGTCGACCGTTTTCCGCTCGGACCTGAAGCTCAAGGCAGAATCCCTTCCTACCGAATCCCCGGGTCAATCTGGTAATGATGAGCCTTTTGCAGCAATGGAATGCGCGCTCCCGTGATCCAATGCCGAAGGAGAAAAAAAAGCACAAGGGCTGCTGCGGCAGCAACGCATAACATCACTCTCCACCCGGGTCGTGAAATGAACGTTGTTGTCACAAGTTCGCTCTTTTCCTGGGACGCTGTGCGTTCCTCAACGAGTTGGCCTTTGATCTTTTGCCAATCCACGCTCGGATGCGGAAGAAGGTTGATTCGATAGTCGCAGGAAAAGCAGGCGTCGCGGGCGCAATAATTCCGTTTGAGACGCATTAATTTTGGTTCGGGAGCCTGCCCCTTAACTTTTAAGGAGCGAATTTTGCCAATTTCTTCGCCGGAAATTCGAATTCCGCACTGAACGCATTCGGCTTCGATATAGTTCGCAAGTAAGTCGTCAAGATGCGACGCATCTGGATATTCCTGAACCAGCAGGCTTGCGAGGGACGAATGAATATCAGGCAATTGATTTACGTGTACTTGGATAATCTCGCCTGTCGGTAGCATGGGACGGGTCAGTTACTGCTTGAGGCAAGGGCAGGTAAAGGTTTGTACCACATCCAATCTTTTGTCGGTTCGTACGGATATCGTGGATCAGTCGAAAGCGATTTAGAAAAATTATGAACACTCACGTGCAGATCGACAAAAAGAACTGGGGAAACGAATTGCGCACGCGCGTAGATCGGATCGTAAATGTCGCTTGAGCCGCGGACATAGTGCCATTGATACCATTCTGCAATCTCACAGCCGTAAAGGCGTGCAGTCGGTTCGTACATCATGATATAGAGCGCGGGATTTGTCACCCAGTTCTCCGACTTCGAAGCAAGGCCATCGCCTTTATCTTCCGGCGTATTCTTGAACCCTCCGCCCGACACGGTGGTCAATCCGCCAGCGTTGTATTGGTAGCTGCAACCGATTGCTGAAAAGTTCGATGGTTTCAAAGACCCTCGGCAATCAGGAAGCATCTGACCTTTGTCCACCGGACAGTGATAGACATCCGAGGGCTTCATGTAATTATAAAGTGGCCGGCTTCGGGCAAAAGCATAATATTGAGTCAGCCCCGGAATTGGATCAGCGCCCCCCATGGTGGCGCACACGGACTTCAACGTTTTGTCGAGATCGACCACTTTGTTCGGGGGGAATTTGGAATTGTGGTCATCGGTGTAAACCTGCATCGAGATTCCCAATTGTCGAAGATTGTTGATGCATATGGCCAGCTTTGCCTTTTCCTTGCTGCGTGCCAGTGAGGGCAACATCAGGCTGGCGAGAATCGCGATAATCGAGATGACGACCAGCAATTCGATGAGAGTGAAGCCAGCCCTGGCTTGTCCCCGCGATGTTTTCTTTTCGAAACACGATTTCATTGGGAGAGTTTTTCGTGAAGTCGCATTACTGCATCAGAACGGCTTAGTGTTGTAAAGCTCTAAACAAAACGCGTGCTCGGAGTTGTTAGTGTAGTTTTTAACATTTATAGGAGCAAGAGATAATCGAGAATAGGGCATCATTTGGGTGTGATTAAAAGTGGGTGAAGACTCCCGGACGGACCGCGGGTTTGTGCGCCGCGCACAACCCGCAGCACGCTCGGCTATTTGAACGCGCTTGATTTCATCTAACCGCTGGACCGTGCGTTGACGCTGCGATTTGTCGTGGTGACAAAATCGCGCTCTGTTCACCCACTTTTAATCACACCCGCATCATTGCTGCCCGCTGTAGCAGTGGAGGTGACGACACCCCGACTTGCTCCGATTCGCGAGAGGAAGGGAATCAGCATTTTGCGTCGAAACACGAGACCTTGACCCGTCTATAACTTCACAGTTTAGCCTCGCTGCGTCATGGACCGGGACACAACGAAACGAGACGAACTATGAAAAAACGAGTTAACAAAGAAGAATGGGTCGCAATGTATGAAGATATAGGCCTGGACGGTTCGAGAAGGATGCAATGGCACAAACTCTTCGAGTCCCGGCATCCGGATGGTCATCAGGGCTTCCTGGAATGGCTGGGAATACCGCAAGAAGAGATTGATCTGATTCGCGAGGAAAGCCGATGATCGGTCGCGCGGGGGCGGAGTAGATCAACCCGCTCCCGCGTCGCCACGCCGATGAAGAAATATTCGATCTCTAAACTCGCCCGGGCATTCGGCCTGTCACGCAGCACTCTGCTCTACTACGACCGAATCGGATTGTTGAAACCGTCGGGGCGAACCGGCTCCGGCTACCGGTATTACTTGCACCGCAATTACCATCAGCTCGAACAGATCTGCCATTTCCGTGCAGCGGGTTTGAAGTTGAAAGACATCCGGAGCGTTCTGTTGGCAGGAGGCAAACCCGGTGTCAAGTTGCTCGACAAGCATATGCGGGAGACCGCGGCAACTATCGTGGACCTAAAAAACCGGCAGCGGGTCCTGGCCGGAATGCTCAACCGGATCGCTTCCGGGAGCGGCTCAGCTCCGGTCGATGTAGAGTTGTGGATTGAAATGCTTGAGGCCGCGGGTATGAATCAAAAAGACAGGAAACGCTGGCACACTGAATTCGAGCGGCGTGCGCCTGCAGCACATGATGAATTCCTGCTTTCACTCGGCATATCCCCCGTGGAAGTGGCAAAGATCAGGCGCTGGAGTCGAGGGGAAATTCCAAAGTATTAGACCGAGATTTGCCTTCTGATGTGCGCAGTTGAGGATAGATTCAGACTTCGTCAGGATTCACTGGCGAAACATTTATGGGAGTTCTGCTCGGGCTTGAAATCAACTTTTCAAAATCAGAATCCGTATTTTTCTGACCCTATATTTCTGACTTAATCAGGAAATATTCTAAATTTTTGCCTGGAAATGAAGGATGACTTTTGATGAATGTCATTCTCAAACGAAAGAAAGCGGGTGGCGTAGCTCCCTTTTCGGGAAAATGCGAATAGCGACGAGAATTGTCGAATTCCTGAATTGCACCCCTCGCCCACAGTTCCTCAGCTCCTGGCGACGGAAAAAAATTGAACCTTTCCGCGCGATGCTGCCATTAACCCCAAGAGTCGATCGCTAAATTCAGTTTTTTAAAATAGACATGAAATCGATCGTTTTGATGCGGCCCATTGATGATCCGGCGCGAGCAGCAGAAGGAATTCGCCGACCATGCCTATGTCCCTGATCACACAAGACCTTCATTTCGCGATCCGTCAATTGCGGAAAAACCCAGGCTTCACCGCAGTCGCGGTATTAACTCTTGCGTTGGGCATCGGGGCGAACACCGCGATCTTCAGCCTGGTCAATGCCGTGCTCTTGCGTCCGCTCCCCTTCCGGGATCCCGGCCGCCTCGTTTGGATTACGAACGTCGCGCCAGATGCGAACGACCTTTCCGGCGTCGCGGTCCGGCGAACCACACTGCGTGATTGGCGGGAATCAAATCGATCATTTGAAGGCCTGGCAGGCTACGGCGCTTTTTTTGACCGGCTGAACTCTGCGTTAACCGTAAATGGTGAATCGACTCGAGTGGAGGGCGTAGTTGTGACTGGGAATTTCCTGGAAACATTGGGGGTACAGCCTCGCCTGGGTCGGGGTTTCATCGACGAAGAATGCCGCTCGAATGGACCCAAAGCGGTTGTGCTCACGGATCGCTTCTGGAAGCGCCGGTTTCACGCCGATCCGAATATGGTCGGACGTCCCATCTCAATCAACAATGTCCTATGGAACGTGGTTGGAATTTTGCCCGCGTCGTTCGACTTTTCTTCGAATTTCTCTCCCGGATCAAAGGAGGTGGATTTTCTTCGCCCCGCTCCAAATATTACTGAGCCGAAGGACACGGCAGGCAAAATGATGGCGGTGATTGGGCGCTTGAAACCGGGCGTGACGGTGCAGCACGCGCAACGGGAATTCGACCTGTTGAACAAACAACTTCAGCGCGCCCATCCAGAGAGTGTCTCGGATTACGCCGCGCGGCTGACTCCTTTGCAGGAACAGATCAGCGGCCGATTCAAACGCCCATTTGTGATTCTTGCTTGCGCGGTTGGCTCAGTTCTGCTGATTGCCTGCGCGAATTTGTCGAACCTCCTGCTCGCGCGCGCGGCCGTCCGCCGAAAAGAGATCGCAGTCCGTATCGCGCTTGGCGCCAGCCGCAAGCGCCTCATTCGCCTGATGCTGACCGAAAGTGTCTTGCTCTCCGGTTGTGGAGCCGCGCTCGGATTGCCACTCGCATATTTCGCGACCAAAGGTCTGGCGCAATCACACGCTTTCAGCCTTCCGCACCTGCACGCGATAGCCGTGGACGAATCGGCACTGAGTTTCACGCTGCTGATCGCTTGTTTCACCGGCATACTTTTCGGGATCGTCCCTGCATTTCAGTTTTCCAAAACAGACGTTCACCCGGATCTCAAAGAAGGGAGTCGCGGCTCAAGCCACGGACAGCATCGAGTCTGGATTCGGCAGGCACTGGTCGTATCGGAAGTCGCTCTGGCCTGCATGCTCCTGATCGGCGCAGGCTTATTGTTACGCAGCTTTGTTCGAGTGATCGAGGTCGATCCCGGATTCCGTCCGGAACAGGTGGCAGCCTGGCGCATTCAACCCAGCCGTCAGGCAGCCAAAAATACGGAATGGAATATATTCCTCAAAGAGCTGGTTCATCGCATTGAAGTGCTCCCCGGAATTGAATCGGTCGGCATAATCGATACCCTTCCCATGGGTGCCACCGAGAGACTAAATGTTCGCGCCAAAGGGGAAACTTACCGTGAGGGTCAAATTCCCATGGTCTTTATGCATCTTGTGGACGACGGCTATTTCAAAACCATGCGCATTCCGTTGCGTGCCGGCCGTTATTTCGATAGACACGATACAACCGAACCCGGAAACAGGTTTAATATCATCATTAATGAAAAGATGGCCCGCAGCCTTTGGCCCGGCAGAAATCCCATTGGCCAGCTATTGACTGCCGATGACGATCCCGGCGCGGAATGGAAGGTCGTCGGGGTAGTAGGCAACGTCATGCAGAGCGCTCTGGAAGAAGAAGCCGGACCGGCCATGTATATCACGGGTATGGGAACTATGGCGCCGGAATTAGTCGTGAGAACCAGAGCAACGCTGGCATCCCAAATCCCCTCCGTTCACGCCACGCTCCGGCAGATCGATCCTAACATCGCCTTGGATGATGCCCAACCGTTAACGAATATTGTGGATCGGGCGATTTCGCCTAAGCGGCTCGTCACCCTGTTGATTGGCCTCTTTTCACTTCTGGCACTCATCCTCGCTTCCGTCGGCATCTATGGCGTGATCGCCTACTCGGTCAACCAGCGAACCCAGGAAATCGGCATTCGTTTGGCCTTGGGTTCGTCGAGAACCAATGTGTTACGGCTGATCATGGGGGAAGGAATGAAGCTGGCATTCATTGGCTGCGGTGCCGGACTGGCAGCTTCGCTCGCTCTCACGCGAGTCATGCAATCTTTGCTTTATGAAGTGAGACCTACCGACCCGCTGACATTCCTGGCGAGCGGCCTGCTCTTGATCGCAATAGCCCTGTTGGCTTGCTGGCTGCCCGCCCGCCGCGCCACACGAGTAGATCCAATCGTCGCACTGAGACATGCATAAGGAAGGGCCCGCGAGAACCAGTGCCATCAGCCAACCACAACGGGAATATTTTCCCTTCGGAACCCAATGGAAAGACTTTCTTGATTCCTCCTTTGTTGACTATGTGACCTTATGTAAGATCATCTTTCCTTCCCTGCCCTTCTAAAAGCCCTTCCCTCTGCATGATATGACTGGCAAAACCTGCCAACTGACCACAAACAACCGACAAATTTTGTGTGAAACTATTTTTTACCCAGGGACCGTTTTTGTCCCACCCCCCATGCTACGATTGACCCAAAATATGAATCAGAAACCAATCGAAATGACTCACAAAACAGAGAATCGCCTTTACCGGAACAACTGTAGGCCGGGTACCCTTACCCGGCGTCCGTTTCCTCTCGTTAACACCCAGTCTTTTGTTGAGTGTCCCCTGCGTCTGCGCAAGCCTGAACCATTTCACCGGTTTTCCCGCAGCAAAAGACGATCTGGGACAATAAAGTATGAAAAAGGACGATCCAGAGACGATCCGGGACAATAAAGGACGATAAAAAAGACGATAATTGCCAATGAAATGCAGAAAAAGACGATAAAGGACGATAAAAAAAATTTAATTTTTTTGGGGAACGAGACTCCCTCCGAATCTCAAGACCCTTGTATTTGGCGGACGGGAATGAAATCTTTACCCTCGTATGCGATTCGCAACCGGTTTATTGACAGCACTTCTTCTCAGTGGAACCGCATTCGCGCATAATTGGCCCTGCTGGCGTGGCGCTCAGGAAGATGGCACTAGCCTGGAGACAAATATGCCCGTTCACTGGAGCGCGTCGGAAAACATCCGCTGGAAAACCGAATTGCCCGGAAACGGACACGCCTCACCGATCGTTTGGGGTGACAAAATCTTTACGGTTACAGCCGTTCTGGAATCGAACGAACGAAGGTTGCTTTGTCTCAATCGCAAAACGGGCGCGATTGTTTGGCAGAAGACCGTGGTCACCACACCTGCTGAAGGAAAGCATGGCTTGAACAGCTACGCCTCAAGCACACCTGCCACGGATGGAGGGCTGATTTACGTCACTTTCCTGGATCGCCAGGAAATGGTTGCGGCCGCATATGATTTTGACGGCAATCAGCAATGGCTTGTTCGTCCTGGAGCGTTTTCCAGCATGCATGGATTTTGCAGCTCCCCGCTCCTTTTCAAGGATAAGGTCATTGTAAATGGCGATCACGATGGCGATTCTTACATTGTGGCGTTGAACCGAACTGACGGCAAAACCCTCTGGAAGATTCCCCGTGAACATCATACCCGCAGCTATTGCGCTCCCATCATCCGGGAGATCGGTGGAAAAACGCAGATGGTCCTCTCGGGAGACAAATCAGTGGCCAGCTACGATCCAAATACCGGCGCTCGACACTGGATTATGGATGGGCCGACCGAGCAGTTTGTCGCCTCTCCAGTTTATAACCCCGGTGCGGACTTGCTGTTCGTCACGGGCGGATTTCCGCAGTTCCACATCATTGCCATCGATCCGCATGGAACCGGAAATGTCACAAGCACCCATATCAAATGGCGCACCACTCGCGGCGCTTCGTATGTCCCCTCTCCTATTTCGGTCGGTGACTATTTCTTTATCGTTTCGGACGGTGGGATTGCCAGTTGTTTTGAGGCTAAATCCGGAAAGCAAATGTGGAACGAGCGATTGAAAGGAGATCACCATGCTTCGCTGGTTTCGGCCAACGGCCTCGTTTACTTTCTTTCGGATAAAGGCATCATGACCGTTGTCGAAGCAAAACCTGAATTCAAAATAGTCGCGGAAAATCCGATTGGCGAAACCTGCTTCGCTTCTCCCGCCCTCAGCAATGGTGAAATTTTTCTGCGCGGCGACCACAGTCTCTTTTGCATCTCGAACCAAAAATGATTCCTCTCCCTTTACACGATTTTCATTCTGAATCTGGCGCCCGATTCGCAGAACGCAACGGTGTTGAACTTGTCGCCAATTACGGTGACGTCGAAGCCGAATATCAGGCCGTGCGCGATACTGCCGGAATTTTCGATCTCAACTTTCGCAGTCGAATTTGTTTGCTCGGCGCGGACCGCCAAAAGTTTCTCAACGGCCAGGTCACGAACAACGTTAAAGATTTGAAGCCGGGGGAAGGTTGCTATGCCGCACTCATCACGGCCAAAGGTAAAATGCAAAGCGACCTCAGGGTGTTCTGCCT
>JAQGOX010000734.1 GCA_028293365.1 Verrucomicrobiales bacterium
AGAGGCGCAGCAGGACTTGAGGCAATAGAGGCAAGCCTCGTAAACGAATAGAATTATGCCCGCGCGAATTGGTTCCTTTCAGCATCACCAGTTACTTTTCTCGAAGGCATAAAATAGGATTTTGGAAAAGGGCTGAACGCGCGAGACTTTTCCTTGGGTTCATAGGTAACTCCATTTTTTAAGTTATTTGATTCACTGTTTTTACCCTCGAATTTCGCACTTGGCGCTAAGCGAGGGTTCCCACTGGTTTGAAGTTGTCGGAATGCTTTTTCTTACGGGCATTTTTTGCATGCCAATGTTGGCTAACCGCATTGGTGAGTTTCACCAACCAGCTGCGGTCTTTGCTTAGTTCCATCACGTCTGGTCAACGACAATTGTTCTTTTCCGGCAGCGACAATTAAAACTTTCCAGTGATTCCTTACTTGTTTGAATTAATTGAGTTGCCCTTCGGTGGAACGGAGTCTTTGGAGCGTAGCGACAAAGGCGTAGTGGAACCGAAGGGCAACTTGCGCGTTATTTTTCCCCGTCTTTCTCTTTCGCTCTTTGAGCTCGCACACTGTCTCCATTGAACTCAAGAATTGTCGCATGATGCACCAGGCGGTCGATCGCCGCCATCGTGGTCATTGGGTCTTTGAATATCTGGTCCCATTTTGAAAATACCAGATTGCTGCTGATCATCACGCTGCGTCGCTCATAGCGCTCCGCCAGGAAGGTGAACAACACTTCCATCTCTTCCCGGTCCTGCTGCACGTAGCCAATGTCATCCAGGATTACTATCATATAGCGATCCAGACGCTTGAGCTCGCTCTCCAAACGCAGTTCCTTTTTCGCCGCCAGTAATTGCTGCACCAATTTGAACGTCGGCGTATAGAGCACGGAGTGGCCGTAACGCAGGATCATTTCCCGGCCGACCGCCGCCAAAAAGTGACTCTTTCCACGGCCTGGTAATCCAAACACCAAAACGTTCTCCGCCCTCTCCACAAAGCCGCCGTCCAACAAGCCTGGTAATAATCGGCGGATTTTTACAGGCAACAGTTTCTCCTCCAGGTTTCCCAGCGTCTTACCATCGGGCAGACCGGAGCTCTTGATCAACCGGCTCATCTTCCGCTCTCTCCGATCCTGCATTTCGCTTTCGCACAGATACTGTAAGAGCCGGCGATATCCCCAGTTCTCTTTCTCGGCCCTTTCCACGCATTCCTCCCAGACCGAAGCCATGGTTGGCAGACGAAAGGAGCGAAACATGAGTGCCAATGGATCAGTCGACATGGGCCACCTCCTCGCTCGCACCGATCAGTTGATCATAAGAACTCCATTCCGGTTTTAACTCTTCCACCTCCACCTGGCGCGCACTCCGGGGCAGCACGATTTTTCGCAAATCTTCCACCGTCCAACGGGGATAGGGCGGACAGACGAACTCCACCAGCATCAACTCCAAATCGTTGCCCTCCACTTCCGTCGAGAGCTTGAGCAGGCGCAGATATTCAAGGGAACCTTTGCGTGCCCCGTGATCTTGGATCAACCGGTCGTAGGCCTCCCGATAAATCCGGGAAGGAAAAAGTTCCTCCCGATAACGATAGCCTTCAAACGCCCCGGGCTTGCGCAGCAAATGATCGATGATGTGCCGGTAATCCAAAACCACTCCCCGGTCACCACACCTCCGTTTTAAACTCAGCAACCACTCCCGACCGGAGTAAATCTTCAACTCACTTTCGTAAACCTCCACTTTGAGCTCCGCGCCAATCAAGCGCGCCGGAACTGAATATCCGACCTTCCGGACGCGAATCGTGCTGGCCGAACTCACCCGGCAGTATACTTCCTGGTATTCGGCCAGGCGTGTCGGCGGCAAGGACTGCATGACCGAGAGCTCTTCCCGAAAGCGGGTTTGTCTTCCCTCGTTGCCACCTTCCAGCACACGTTCCACGAACATCTGGTAATCTCCTTCGGTCAGAAAATCCCGGCTGGTCCGCAGGATTAAATGCTGGTTAAGCCGCCGCTTTAAATGCCGATTGCCCGATTCCACATCTCCGTTTTCATTCGGACAGCCAATTCCGATGGTGCGCGGTTTCATTCGGTAATGTTCGCAAATGGACAGAAACTCTGGATTGAAAGCTCGTTCCACTCCCTCTCCAATCTCATGGGTCGCCGCCGTCGTGTTATCGACCCGCAACTCCTCAGGCACCCTGCCCAGTCGATGCGTTCCCTCCTGAAGTCCCTGGCGTAAGGAAAGCAATGACTCGGACCGGCAGCGCGTCGCCCAATCCCAATTGGAATAAGGCAGAACCACATGGCAGAGCAGATGATCGTAGGTCTGGCCTCCGATCCTCACTTTCAATTCGTTGGCATTGGTCCAATCCAGTTGCAGCGCCCTTCCAGGCTTCCAGTTTTGCGGAAAGAAAACCTCCTTATCCGGCCCGTGCTGCAAACGCCACTGCTTCACTCTTCTTTGGAAAGTGCGCAAATGGACAGGCTCAATCTTGGCAGGGTGCTTTCCCAGCAAATGCTCAAAGAGCATTTTGGCTTCGAGCTCGGCCGCACCCTCCAACATGGCCACAGCCTCCTCCCAGATTTCTTCCAGCGGATCCCGCCGCGTCCGCCACGTGTGCTTGACCTGAAGTTCCTCCGGCGTCTTGCTCTCGTTCAAATACTTTCGCGCCGTCGGCCGACTCACATCGGCCCGCAGCGCACTCACAGTTACATTTCCAGTTTCCTGATACTCTTTCATTAATCGGTGGTATTTCTGTTTGTTGATCATTCGCTCGCGGCTCTTCCCAAAACCTCAGGTTTTGGTTTTAACCGCTGCCAATCATCGCGAAACCACCGGCAAATCTTAATCGTCGTTACTGGAAAATCTTAATTGTCGCTGTACACGAGCATCATCGACGCAGCTCCTTTGAAGACGAATACCGTGCATTTCTGGATCGGCACGCAATTCAATACGACAAACGTTACCTTTTTGACGGCGAGATCGTTGGCTAAATTGGGTATGAGGCTCCCTTTTCTCTCCCCAATTATTTCAAGCGTCGCTCCGCGACGCGCGCCCGGCGGGCGCCGGAACCGTGGGTTGAAACCCACGGCTATCGTCATTGATCGCTCCGCGACCAGTCCGTCCGGAGAGCGGTCTCTCGTCAGTTTTCCCAGGGTAATTTCGCTGAGCGCGCGAAATAATCCTGGGCTATTCATATGAAACCCCCTCGGGGTTTTCAGGTCAGAAAGAAACGTGGCGAGGCAATCGGCACTGCATGGTAGTTTTGGTTTTACAGGAGGCAATTGAGTTCATGGAGGTGCCGAAGAGAAATGGAATCGAGATAGTAGCAGGTGTGGATCGTTTTCGAAGCATCGAGTTCAGATTATGAGTTACTGATCAGACGGCGGGATAAACTACAATGCCTCACGGTTCAACAGGTAACCGACCCGTGCATGAAGTTCTTTTTTCGCGGGACCAAGAACTCGCGATGGGGTTCGAGAACGAATTCCGGGGCATGGCACGGATTCCGGTCGAGCTCACGGCGCTCGTGGAGGCAAGGCAGCGCCTTCGCCGGGAATTGCGTTCCCGGCTCACCCCGACGATCACCGCCAGTTCCTGCTCGGTCTTGTGGGCGGCCAACCTCAATTTGGAGTGTGCGTTCAAGTGCTTGAATAAACTCGGAATGCTACGATAGCTTTCCAAGCTTCGTGTTTCTCATGGAATCACTACCTGAAGGGGCACTGGAACGAGTGGTCCGTAGGTGACACTGCCCATGGAATCATGACAGGTTAGGTGGCGCAGCCGATGAAATCGATGAAATCAGCGGACGATATGGAAAT
>JAQGOX010000744.1 GCA_028293365.1 Verrucomicrobiales bacterium
CGCCTCGGCGCACGCGCATGCGCTGGATGTCGGCAAAACAAGCAGCGTCAACGACTTTCTGAAATGGAGCGGGGGAATAACGCAACGCATCGATGTACTGGTGAACAACGCCGGCGGGGCATTGGGATTGGAAACAGTGGCCCAGGGGAAGGATGAAGATTGGGAAGGAATGATGCAGAGCAACGTCCTGGGTGTGCTCCGAGTGACGCGCGCCGCGTTGCCGCATATGACTCCATTCCCCGGAGGCAACATCATCAATATCGGATCGATAGCCGGACGGGTGGCGTACGAGGGGGGCGCAGCCTACTGCGCAAGCAAGGCAGGCGAACTCCAAATCACCCGGGCGCTGCGGCTGGAACTTTGCGGAACGGGAATACGGGTAAGCACGATTGACCCGGGGATGGCCGAAACCGAATTCTCGATCGTTCGCTTCAAAGGGGACCAGGCGCGCGCGAGCAAAGTGTATGAAGGAGTGACACCTTTGAACGCGGATGATATTGCGGAAACGATCCTGTGGGTGGCGAGCCGCCCCGCGCATGTCTGCATCGATGAACTGGTGATCAAAGCGACGGACCAGGCGGCGATTCACAAAGTGAACCGGAAAACTAAATAGTACCAAACAGCGCCCTATGCACGCCCGCCTGTTATTGTTTCTCACCATGGTTATGTTTCAATCCGCCCAAGCAGCCGAAACCAATCGCGTGCAGGGGCGTTCCATGGTGATCTCGCCGTACGGGATCGTGGCTTCGGAGCAGCCGCTGGCATCGCAGGCGGCGGCTACGATCCTGGCGCAGGGTGGAAGCGCGGCAGACGCGGCGGTGGCAGCGAATGCGGCGATGGGGGTGGTTTCACCGATGATGTGCGGAATCGGCGGCGATCTGTTCGCGATTTATTACGAAGCCAAAAGCGGACGTGTTTATGGGTTGAACGCAAGCGGATGGGCGCCTGCGAAACTAACGCCTGAATTCCTGACGGAGCATGGCATCACGAACAAGATGCCACAAAGCGGGATTCATTGCGTAACCGTTCCAGGCGCAGTGAATGGATGGGATCTTCTTTTAAAACGTTTTGGCAGGAAAAGCTTCGCCGAAGTCCTTGCGCCGGCGATCGCTTTGGCCGAACGAGGATTTCCAGTGACCGAGCTCGACCATGAATATTGGATAGCATGCGAGAAATTGCTGCGGCGGGACGAGCACGCAACAAAAGTTTTTTTGCCGGAAAACCGGGTGCCGGGAGTCGGAGAGCGTTTTCGCAACCCGGAAATTGGGTGGTCCTACCGACAAATTGCCGACCATGGGCGTGATGGGTATTACAAAGGAGAACTGGCGCAGCGGTTGATCACGCGATCGCATGAACTGGGTGGAGCGCTGGAGAGGGCCGATTTGGAGGAATCGACCGCGGAATGGGTGGAAACGCTCTCAACCACTTACCATGATTGGACCGTTTTTGAAATACCACCCAACGGTCAGGGGATTGCGGCTCTGTCCATGTTGAATATTATGGAGCGATTTCCGTTAAGCCAATTCGGCGCGGGATCGGTCGATGCATTGCACTACATGATTGAAGCCAAAAAACTCGCCTACGCCGATATGATCGAGCATGTCGCCGATCCCCGTTTCAACAAGATTCCGGTGGCGGAAATGCTTGCCAAGCCGTACGCCGCGCGACGAGCAAAAGGGATACAGAAAGGGATGGCCGCGGCAACCGCAGCGCCCGGAAATCTATTTGAGGCAGGACCAGAGACGACTTACCTGTGCGTGGTGGATCGGGATGGGAACATGGTTTCGTACATACAAAGCAACTACAATGCGTTCGGCTCCGGGATCGTACCGCCGGGGCTGGGCTTTGCATTGCAGAATCGGGGCGGTCTTTTCAGTTTGAATCCGCAGCACCCGAATTACCTGGCCGGGCGCAAACGGCCTGTGCATACCATCATCCCGGCCTTTATGAGCAAAGGTAATTTGCGAGTCGCGTTCGGAATCATGGGTGGATGGAATCAATCCCAGGCGCACGCGCAATTTGTGGCCAACGTGGTGGATTTCGGGATGAATATTCAGCAAGCGATGGAAGCGCCGCGCTTCACAAAGATGACGTTTGCGGGAAATGATGTGGAAATGGAAAATCGGATTCCCGAAAACATCCGCGCAGAACTGACCGCCAGGGGCCACGAAATCCGATTATTGCCTCCTTTTTCCGGATCCGTGGGAGGTGGACAAGCAGTGATGCGGAATGTTGAAACGGGGATCAATTACGGGGCATCCGACTCACGCAAAGATGGCGCGGCTATTCCGGAGCCTTATCCTGCCAAAGAATAAGTAACGGGAGATCACCCGGTCCGTTCATCTGTCTCCACTGCTCGACCTCAAATCGCAGCGGAAAGGAAGTTGCACTGCCTGCCCGGGGTGATAGCCTCCAGGAAGCAACTACCAGATCGGCGCAATTGATGAATCGCCGAATTTTTCCGCAAACTTGACCACCGGCATATCGGCGGTGAAGCAGAACCGGTCCGATAGTTGGAAAATAAAAACGGTAGCAACGCTCAGTGCCTCAACCCGTGCCCCCAAAAACCCAGGTGGCCAAAGTGGCTATGAACATCACATTGCAAGGGATTCGGTCGATTCAGACCGGAACTATTTGTCTCCTCCTTGCTTTTTTTTATTTCGTGGGAGGGGAGACCGCACTTCGAGCGGAACCAAAACCATTGCTGTTCCTGGCAGACAGGGATTATCCGCCGATGGCATTTCTGGAGGAAGGCAAGGCAATGGGAATGGACATCGATCTGGCAAAGGCACTCGCCAGAGAAATGCATCGGGAAATACGAATCGAACTGATGGATTGGGGCGAGGCGCAGCAACGACTCTCGAAGGGCGAGGCTGATGGGTTGCTTGGCATGAGCATCACCCGGGAGCGCCGCACGCGGTACAATTTCGCCTCGCCCGTATTCAACCGGGAGTTCGGACTGCTGATTCGAAAAGGAGATGAGACCATCCACGGAATAAGCGACCTTAGGGGCAAGACGGTGGGAGTGACGCAAGGCGGATTTCCGAAAGAGTTCCTGGAATCACGAACCGGTTTCCAGCTCCGTCCAATAAGCAATTACCAGGAGGGCTTCGATCGCCTGGGAAAAGGAGAGCTCAACGCGGTGGCGGGGGATCTTTGGGTTGCGGCCTACCTGCTGGAGCAAAAGAATATCCGTAACATAACGATCGTGGAGAGGCCAATGGCCAGAGTTCCGGCAGCGATAGCACTCCAAAAAGGGAATACGGAACTGCTGCATGACATTGACAAGGCTCTTCAATTACTCAAAGAGAACGGAACCATTTCGAATATTCAGAGCTATTGGAAACCGCAGGAAATAGTTTTTATCTCGCGAGAGAAAGTGCGCAACCTGATCGCCCTAAGCGCGGGAGGATTGGCTCTGCTCTTGTTCGCTGGAATGAGCCTATGGGTCGTCACTTTAAAAAAGCAGATACGAATCCGAAAAATCACCGAAGGAGCACTAAAAAATAGCGAGAAGCGGCTGCAAATGTTGACGGACGCTTCGTTTGAAGGAATCGGACTTTGCGAAGATGGAATTCTGATTGATGCGAATGATCAACTGTTAAAGATGGTGGGCTATGCCAGAACTGAAATTATAGGGAAGCCAGTTATGCAGCTCATTGCCCCCGAATCGCGCGCGCTGGTGCAGCAGAAGACGGAAAGCCGATGCACTGATGCTTATGAACATTTCGCAATTCGCAAAGATGGAAGTATTTTTCCGGTCGAGGTGTGTGGGCGAACACTCGAGACCAGCCCTAAAGATGTTCGCGTGACAGCCGTGCGCGATATCAGTGAGCGCAAAGAAGCCGAGAAGGCGCTCTTGCTATCGGAACAGAGATTCGGAGCAGTTTTTCAACAAAGCCCGGTAGCTTTGGCGGTCAGCGAATTTGAGACTGGGCGTTTCATTGAAATCAACGCCGCGCTGCTCCGATTGATGCGCGGCAGGTCGTTCGATCAAATGGTCAACCGAACGTCACTGGAAATCGGAATGATCACCACCGATGAACGCCGAAAAATAATCGATGCCGGTTTAAAACTCGGGGGCGGAGAGCGTTTGGAAGTCGCGATGCATCGATTG
>JAQGOX010000748.1 GCA_028293365.1 Verrucomicrobiales bacterium
TTTTCCAGGGTGCCTGCGATCTCGAAGCTCGATAGTTTCGTATTGGCGGCATTACTAACCAAAATCTGGGCATCCGTCGGCGAATCCATTGGAGATGGATTTCGGATGCTGATTTTCCCGGGCACGATTTTCCACTCCATTACGAAGGTCAGCCCCAGCAATCCGACCAATAAGATCAAACTCGCGCAGGCAACCGCGTAACGAAGACGCGATGCGGTGCCGCGCAACAGGGTGAGTGCAATTCCGGCGACCGCCGCGCAAATGGTTCCCAGCCAGAATGAGTGAATGATAGTCCAGCCGATGGCCGGGACAAATGCTGGACTGAATTCAGAAACAAAGTTCATACATTGCCACTCCTTTCCATTTTTTCGATAAGTTGCCGGATTTCGGCGAGATCTTCGCGGGAAGCCTTTTCGACCGATAGCGCCTGCATCACGAGGGTTTTGCACGAACCGCCGAAGACCCGATTCAACAAATCCCGCGTGAGATGTTTTTGAGTTTTTTCGGCGGGATCTTTCGCGGAATAAATATGGGACCGGCCCATTTCCTTCCTGAGAACGAGACCCTTCCCCGTCATGATCTGAAGAAATTTAAGCACCGTGGTATAACCACCAACGCTGCCCATTTGTTCAAAAATCTCGCGCACGGTGCTGGGACCGCGTTGCCATAATACGCGCAGAATCGCCATCTCTGCGTCGGTCGGTCGTTTCGTTTTCGAATTCCTCATATCCTTAAGCTTATCGGCCATGGCTAATCCATATATACGAATCTCTTCGTAGTGTCAACGAATACTTTCGTAGAATGGGTGCTCACCAGCCATTTCATCCTGACAGCAAGAATGGACTGGGGTGTTTCAATCATGAGATGAAGCGGTTGCGTATGAGGCAATTGGCATGAACCTGTCATTGAGTCTCAACGCAAACTTCCTCGAAGGCAAAAGGACAGTTTGATAATCCATCTCCACCCCCAAAGATATTCCCGCCGATTTCCACGATTGATCAGTGTCAATAGTGACGACCGACACCTGACCATTCTATGATTACAGATGAATCAGGCCGCCTTAATGCCTGCCCCCTGAAACGCCCCCTGAAGCCCGCGGCCGAAAATATTTGGCCAAGGCAGTGGGGATTCCACGTCTTAAATCAAGAGACTTCCGAGCCGACTGGAGCTTGACCGGGAAGGAGAAAGGTTTTTACCAATTCGCCCTCTCCGCAAAGAATGAAAGCTGGGAATCGTTTGAACCATGGGCCATCGGGAACGGTCGGGTTAAGATCAAGCCAAACCAACATCGGTCGAAAATCATCCGCGGTGATATCGCGTTCTTTTGCTCGAATCAGAAGATGAGCGAATAGAGTTTTTGGAAGCCGAGCGCGTTGAATCTTAGGCATGCGGTTCGTCGCCGTAAAAACCGCGAAAGATTTCTTCTTTTAAGCGTTTTGTTTCGCCTGGATCCGGCTCTTCGACCATCTTCCGAATCAATTCGACGAGTTCGTCCGGCGATAATTGCTCATTGTCCACGGCGCGCGCGTATTCGATAACTTTGACGCGCTCCTTCTTTGGTAAACGCTTGATTTCTTCGATGACTTCAAGACCGGTCATGCGTTTTACCATAGTCAAATTAGGTCGTGCAATCAACCATCAAATCGATCAAATGGCGCGTCTTTGGCGCGCGGTAATCAATCACCAGCACGAACCAACCTGTTCGGGCGAATCATTTGAATCTTCCCTTGCTCGGAACAGCCGGAATTCTGCTCCGCGCCAAGCGTGCAGGACATCTCGACACGGTTCGTCCCATGCCGAACCGATTTGCCGCATTGGGATTCCGACTCACACCAGAAACGGTGCGAAACATTCTTGATCTCGCCGGAGAATGAATCACGGCAAGCTCGCGGCCTCCATTTTGCACTCGCCAAATAACCGGCCAGGAAAACGCAAAAGCGCATCCGGCGACACAGCGCGGTGGTCGCGCTGTTGATCAAGCGATCCGGTTTCGAAAGCGTAACGCGCACAAGACAAAAAGACCCCCGCCCATTCCGGCAAGTATGGCCAGATGCTGCCAAAAGTCGGCGAGGGAGGCTCCACGCAAAATAATCGCCCGCAATAATTCAATGTAGTAAGTCGTCGGGAGCAACGTGCTCAGACCGTAAAAAATCCACGGCATCGTTTCGCGCGGAAAAATAAACCCGGAGAAAAACACGGTCGGCAAAATCAGTGTCATGCACATTTGGAGCGCCTGCATCTGGTTTTCGGCCTTGGTCGAAACCAGAAGGCCAATACTCAAGAGCGCAAAAACGTAAGCCAGGGTGCCGATTAAAAGTGCGATCAGGCTTCCAGCAATAGGCACATGAAAAAGATATCGCATCAGGCTAAACAGAATTGTGGCCATCGTTAAACCAATGCAGAGATAGGGCAGCAGTTTTCCAAGCATCAGGCCCCAGCGGGAAAGTGGGCTTACCAAAAGCTGTTCCACCGTGCCCCGCTCTTTTTCGCGAACCATCGACATCGCAGTCGCGAAGGTTGTTGCAATCTGGAGAACAACTCCGATAACGCCGGGAATAAAAAAATTAGGACTGCGCATCGCCGGGTTGTAGAGAATTTGCGGCCGGATTTCAATCGGCAGGGCGCGCTGACCAACCCCTCCGGCCATTATGTTCAGCGACTGACGCAATGCCACACCGATGGCGGTGTTTAAGGCCTGCAATGCGATAGTGGAACTTGACCCATCAATCAAAACCTGGATATTGGCGGTGCGCCCGTCCTGCATCGAACGCGTGAAATCAGGCGGAATCTGTAATCCAATGTACGCTTTTCCCTTCCGAATTGCGCGTGCCAACTCTTTCACGCTGGAAACTTCGCCCACGACACGAAATGTTTGCGTGTTCACAAAGTTATCGATGATTTGACGGCTTTCGACCGAGCGATCCTGGTTTAGGATAATCGTCGCCATGTGCTTGACGTCATTATCGAGCGCATAGCCAAAGGCGATCATTTCGATCAGTGGCGGAAAAAGCATGAAGAAGAGCGTCATCGGATCGCGCCATACGACAATAAACTCCTTGAACAAAATGGCGCTCAATCCGCGAAATATATTCATGCGACGGCGCCTGTTTCCTGCGCATGTTTATCCGTAAGCGCGACGAACACATCTTCAAGCGAAGGTCCGATATTGTGAATATCCGCGTGTGAAATTCCACCGGAACGCAGTTTATCCAAAATCAGTTGATCATTAATGGAGGGATCGAGCAGTAAATGCATCGATTGACCGAAGACCGTTGCCGAAAGCACGCCCGGCAGATGGCGCATCTGCTGAAGTGCCGTCGTGACATGTTCGCATGTCACATCAACGCGGCGGGTCCCGGGCGGATTAACTTCAGGAAGATTTTTCAATTCGTCCGGCATACCGCAGACGACAAGCTTCGACATGTAGATATAACCCACATGCGTGCAACGTTCCGCTTCGTCCATGTAATGCGTCGTGACGAAAAGGGTCATTCCCATGCTCGAAAACTCGAAGAGCAAATCCCACAACTCGCGGCGCGCAACCGGGTCGATTCCAGCGGTCGGTTCGTCCAGAAAAAGGACGGTCGGTTCGTGAACCAAAGCGCAGGCCATCGCGAGGCGCTGCCTCCACCCTCCCGATAGCAGGGCCGCCCGCCGGTTCAAATACGGTTCCAAATGAGTCAGTTTGATAAGCTCCTGATGTCTCGCTCGAAGTTTCTCGCCTTTGAGGCCGTAGAGTTTCCCGTAAAAAAGCAAGTTTTCATGAACCGTCAGCTCGTCATAGAGCGAAAATTTTTGGGACATGTATCCAATCCGTCCCTTGAGTCGCGCATTTTGGTCAACGACATCAATCCCGTCGATGGAAGCGCTCCCTTCCGTCGGGGCAAGTATGCCGCAAAGCATCCGAATCACTGTCGATTTTCCAGAACCATTCGGCCCGAGGAAACCGAAGATGGAACCGCCCTGAACTTCGAATGAGACATGATCCACCGCGGTAAACGAGCCGAAGCGCCGAGTCAGATTTTTGCACACGATGACGGGATTGCCCATAACGAATTCACCCGTAATTCTTCATTTGGAAATCAATTCATCAAAGTAAACGTCGGCGGACATGCCGGCTCGCAATTTTTCTTCAGAATTCGGCAAACGCACTTTGATTCCGAAGACTTGTTTGATCCGTTCATCGGTCGTTTGAACATTCCGTGGAGTGAATTCGGCGGAACGGGCAATTTGTTCAACCTCGCCCTGAAAATCCTGCTTCGGAAAAGAATCAACCTTGACTCGAACCTTCTCGCCAATGCGGATTTTCCCCAACGACGATTCCGCGATGTATACCCGCACCCAAATATGTTGCGGCAAAAGAAGTGTGGCAACTTCCCGGTTCGGCGGAAGCACATCTCCTGTTTTGACCTTCAGCACTTCCAAAATGCAATCCGTCGGGGCTGCAATCTGCATTTCTTTGAGTTGGGTTTCGATCTCTGCGAGTTGTGCCTCAGCCTGAATAATTTTTTCGGGCCTTGTTCCTGCAATCAGCAATTCCGAACGGCTTTGCGCTGCCGCAACAGACTTTTCCAGGCTTGCTGCACGAGTCACTGCCCGGTCCCGTTCACTGGCGGTAACGGTGCCTTTTGCAAAGAGCTCCTGTGCGCGTTTATTCTCAGCCCGCGCGTACTCCAACTCCGCTGCCGCTGCTTCCCATTCCAGCTTTGCGGCCGCCAGCTCTTCCCGACGCGGCCCCGCCTTCAATTCCTGGAGTACAGATTCAGCAAACTGCCGGCGGGCCAGCAATTCGCTCGCTTCGAGCTGAACAAATGGTTGGCCAGGCTTGAGCGCGTCTCCTTCCTGAGCACTGATCGATTGAACCCGCCCCCCATATCGCGACGCCACATGGACCTCATCTGTTTCGATGGTACCGGAGACACTTCCCGAATCCTTTTCCTGATGGATATTGCATCCCGCAAAGAGTAGCGCCGAAATCAGCGCAACGCTGGTTTTCCTGAAAATAAAATTCCTCAATATCGGTTTAGTTATCTCCATCAATCAATCGTCCCAGCCCACCCAAAACCGACCCTTCATCCCGAGCCGTTCCGCCTGCTTTCGGCGCGGCAGAATACAATCGGTCCGCCATGCGGCTTAGGGGCAGGGATTGCAACCAAATCCGGCCAGGTCCGCGTAAAGTAGCAAAGAAAAGGCCTTCACCACCGAACAGGGCAGACTTGATTTTACCAACAAACTGGATGTCGTACGCGACGGAGGGCTGGAATGCAACAATACAGCCGGTATCCACACGCAACGTTTCTCCCGGCGCAAGGTCGCGGTTCATTAGGGTACCGCCCGCATGAATAAAGGCGAGTCCATCTCCCTGCAACCGTTCCATGATGAAACCTTCTCCGCCAAAAAGCCCTACTCCCATCTTTTTTTGAAATGCGATGCCAATGCTGACCCCTTTGGCCGCGCAGAGAAATGCATCCTTTTGCGCAATCAATTCTCCCCCAATTTCGTGAAGATGAATGGGAATAATCGTCCCCGGATAAGGCGCGCCGAATGCGACCTTCTTTTTGCCCATCCCATTGTTCTGAAATACGGTCATGAACATTGACTCCCCTGTGAGCAAACGTTTCCCCGCTCCCATCAAAGCACCCAAAAATCCGCTCTGCTGCCGGGAACCATCTCCAAAAATGGTTTCCATCTCGACGCCATCCTCCATAAACATCATCGCCCCGGCTTCCGCCACCACTGCTTCCTGCGGGTCCAGTTCGACTTCAACGAATTGCATCGAGCCCCCAATGATCCTGTAATCAACTTCGTGCATTATTGGCATAGTAACCTTTCTTTTTGAGCAAAGAGCTTGAGAAATGCAGGCTGAATGTCAATCAAATCGACTCTGCACGGAATCGGAACACCTACCTCCCATTCCCTGGCAGGTTCTCGATAAATATTGTCGCCGCGGAACTTTTGGACGGATGACATTGCTCCGCCGAAGGGAGGCGATTAGTTTAATCTTTAATGCAGGTTTTTGCGATTGGACAACGATGGGTAAGTGAATCTGAGCCGGAACTCGGTTTGGGCTTGATTCACAATGTAAATGACTTGCGAGTTGACGTGCTTTTTCCAGCGACGCATGAGAAGCGCCAGTATGCCATCGATAACACCCCCCTAAAACGCGTTCGATTCAAGCCCGGGGATGTGATTAATACCCCTCACGGCGCATTTCCGGTTGATGAGGTTCTTTCGAACGGCCGTATTCTTTCTTACCGTTCCGCTGGGACGATTCTTCCGGAAGCGGAAATCTCGGGATCGGCGGCCGCTGTAACTCCGCTGGATCGGTTGCTTGCCGGAGATATCGATGAGACTCGCCTCTTTTCATTGCGTTTGCGCACGCTTGAAATGCAGCAGAAAATCCTGCAATCACCCGCTCGCGGTTTCGTTGGTGCACGCGTGGATCTGATCCCGCATCAGTTGTATATCGCTCACGAGGGAGCCTCCCGCAGGGCACCCCGACTCTTGCTTGCCGACGAGGTAGGACTCGGGAAAACCATCGAAGCAGGCCTGATTTTGCATCGTCTCCTCCTGACAGGCCGCGCACAGAGGATCCTGATCCTGGTTCCAGAGCCGCTCGTAAACCAATGGTTCGTGGAGATGCTTCGCAAGTTTAATCTCTGGTTTTCGATCTACGATGAAGAACGTTGCAAAGCTCTCGAAGCCAATAACCCAGACTCAAATCCATTCCTGGACGACCAATTAATCATCTGCGGAATGGACGTGCTTGGCGCTTCGGATAAGCGCGTGTCTCAGGCCGAGAATGCCGATTGGGATTTATTGGTGGTGGATGAAGCTCATCATCTGGAATGGGCCCCGAACGATCCCAGCCCCGAATACCGTGCGGCCGAAGCCATTGCCGGAAAGGCCAGCGGAATTCTTCTTCTCACTGCCACCCCTGACCAATCCGCGGCACACCACGGTTCTTCGAAGGAACTTCTTCAGGGTCATTTTGCCCGCCTCCGCCTGCTTGATCCGGCGCGCTACTTCGATTTTGAAGTATTCACCCGTGAAACTGCCGCTTTTTCAGCTCTGAGCGACATGGCTGATCGCGTTAAACGAGGCGAACCGCTGGACAAAAAACAGTTAATAAATCTCGCGCAACTGATTCCTCTCGACGATAGCACCAGGGTTCATTTGCAGACCCGGACCACCCCAAATGATTTGGTTCGCGCTCGAGTTATTGATGAAATACTTGATCGCCATGGCCCCGGACGAGTCACCTTTCGCAATACACGCGCTGGAATCGGTGGATTTCCAAAGAGAGTCCCCCGCCCTGTTCCTCTCCAGGCCAATTCGGATGACCAGTTGGACACAATAAACGCCGAGGTCGCGTTGGAATTTTACCCACCCGAAGAAATTCCAGAATTCGATTTTAAAAACGATCCTCGTATTCGCTGGCTAATCGATTTTCTCCGAACGCATCCAAAAGATAAAATCCT
>JAQGOX010000749.1 GCA_028293365.1 Verrucomicrobiales bacterium
GAATTCTATCGCGATACCCCAAGGATCTTCGACGGCATCAGTGGATATCAAATTGCCGCTTTGGCGGTATTCTCCCTTGGGTGTGCCGGATTTTGGATTCGAGAGCGAAAAAAGGTTGCCTTGATGCCCTAGCTGCGCCAGTGGAGTTGGGAAGTAAGCGGGTACGCGAGAAACGGAAAGAATAACCGCAATAAAAAACGTAGGAAGGCAATCGTTTTTCACAAACCAAAAGGTATGCGCTTCGAAGGAGTGCCCGATCCCACTTTATGTTGGAGGGTTAACTTTGTTTTTGGCGAACTTGGGTGCGTCAACTCAGGTACCTCCTCTCCCCGGCCCTCTCCTCCATTCGGAATGGAAGAGAGGGGGTAGAAGGCTTCCGAAGGCCGACAGCCATTCCCCGTGGATTAGCGCGCGCGGTCAAATCGCACATGGAGAGACTTGCGTTTTTCGCGAAAAACCTAAACATGGAGTCATGAGCCCAGAACGCAATCCGGTCGGATGGTTTGAGATTTATGTAGATGATCTGGCACGCGCACAGGGGTTTTACGAAAAGGTTTTTCGCGTAAAGCTCCAGGCGCTCGACAGTCCAGTTGTAAAGATGCTCGCTTTTCCGATGGGCGATCTGCCGGGTTGCTCCGGCGCACTCGTAAAAATGCCCGATGGCAGACCCGAGGGTAATGCGGTGATTATCTATTTTACCTGCAGTGACTGCGCCGAAGAAGCAACGCTCGCCGCCCAAAACGGAGGGAAAATTTTCAAAGAGAAGTTTTCCATCGGTGAGTATGGTTTTATCGCGCTGGTGCATGACACGGAAGGCAACATCATCGGCTTGCACTCACGTCGATAGCATTGGAATTTGGATGCTGGAGGGATCCGCCCCATAGGCGCTCATTTAAGGACTCTGGCCGAATACTCGGTGGAGCACTTTGTCGCCGAGACGGACCGCAGCGTCTGCGCAAGGAGAGTGCGGGTGAAAATTATCCAAGCCGCTCTGCCATTCGTAGGCGCTGCCAAGGGTAGTGCTCGGCGCACATACCCGTGCCGGAAGTTCGGATCGGCTCAGTGCGCTCGACCGGTTAAGCGCACGAACAGTTTTGTTACGCCCGCGCGAACGGCCCAGCGGTCCGTTCGCTACCTGCGCGTTCGAAAGGTAGGGCGCAAATATTTATTATTAACCGACGCCTAAGGCCTTTAAAACTGAGCATTCACGCTGAAGTAGGCGCGCGCTTTTCCGGCTGGCGTATTCGGTGTGTCGAGGAGGGCCCAGGCCATGGTGAAGCGGCCTTCGAAATTCTGGCCGATAACTGTGTTCAGGCTGAAACCGGTACCGCACATGGCGAGCGAGCCTTCGCGGCGGCCCGGTGAATAGAGGTAACGCTCGCCATAGTCCAGAAAGAGGCTGCCGCGGATGCGCGTTGGCATGGTGCCATCCATCATACCGATTCCATAAAAGGGAGTGCGCGGCTCGATCAGCACGCGCCAACCGGCGTCTCCGTACTCTTCACCTTCTTCATAGCCGCGAACGCCTCCGGTACCGCCGATGCCAAACTGTTCATTGCTAATCACGGGCTTGTTCGCCCATTGACCGTTCGCGCAAAGGAGCGCGTTCCAGGCATGGTAAAGAGTCTGTTCCCGGCTTGCCGAAGCACTTGCGACATAAAAATTCGCGGAGGTATCGGGATTGCCTGCGGTTTGCTGGAATGAGGCGTCGCTCGAAGAAAGGGCTCGCAGGTTGAATGTATTATTCAAACTGAAACTCGACGCGCCGGTTCGGTCTTTTCCCGAGGCAGTCCAGCTTAGCGCGAACGGAAGATAATGCACTCCGGCAGCGGACTGGCTGTCGAGTGGGACGTCGGCCTCTTTTACGAAGACGCGTTCGTCCTGCTGAAGTGCGTAGAGGGCAAATTTCGTGGTGTTGGTATTGTAACTGGCAAGACGATAGGACTTGTAGTCAAGACCGGCCGAGAAACTGGAACGGATCGAATGCCATTCTGACAACGGATAACTGAAGCGGCTTCCAAGATTTTCCGTGATCGAAAGATCGCGTCCACTGGGAATGGAATAGATTTCAGCCAGTTGCGTGATCGCAATCGTGTTGGTCGCACCGAGCCGCAAACCGGAGTCTGTCGTTGACCGGGAGGCATAAAAAATGACTTCCGACTGGCCGGTTACTGGCGGGCGCCGAAATTGGCGGCTCACTTCGTCGAACCCGAAGTCCGAGGGAGAACTATTGAACAGCTCTTCCATGCTGGCGGGAGAACCGAGGGGCATTCGATAAAAGCCGCTATAGGAGGCAATCAAAGGGATGTCATAAAACGCTGGGAGCTGGTCGGCGAATTTGGCCTGGTCGGGAACAAACGTATATTGAAGCCCCACTTGATGGTCCAACTGCCAGAGATTGTTGTATTGAAGAGCCGTATCGATGCGTAATGGGGGCGTGTTCAGCGTGCCGCGATTGTTAAATTCGAGGTGGCCGTGCAACGGCAACCGGTCTTTGACTTTCAACGTGAGAGCACTCGTGCCCGGATCCGGACCAGGGCCGACCACAGGATATATCTGGCGGTCTGAATTGGCATTGGCAACATCGAGGGCTGGTTGAAACCATTTATTGTTTAAAACCATGTTGGTGTGCAGCCCAGGAAGGGAGCGCATCACGTTATTCGAACTGGTAAAACGATTGCCGACCACGTTGATCGCCGTGATTTTCCCTTCCGTTACCTGCACGCGCACAATTCCGTTGGTCAGTTGTTGCTGCGGCAGGCCTACTGCAACTGTGACAAACCCTTTCTCGCGATAAAGCATCTGGAGCCTGCCCAGTGCGCCGTGAATCTGCTCGAACGATACTTGAGGACCGATGGCATTCGAAAAAACCTGGCTGACCTGATTTGACGAAAGAAGGGTGTTGCCTTCGACACGATAATCCCGCACAAGAAATTTTCTGACAGGGGCCGGTTCGGGGTTTTCAGCAGCGAACAGACATTCCAATGCGCCGAAGAGAAGGCCCAACAAAACCATCAAAGTACTCGAAACGCGGGCTGGACGCCGCCGTTTTCGCACGTCGACGCGCCATCTTGAAGGAGTCTGTCCATATTTGCGTTTGAACATGGAGTTGAAAAGGCCGAGGTTTCGGAAACCGCTTTCGAGGGCGATGTTGATAATTTTCTCGTTGGTGTGACGGAGCAACTGGCCCGCCTTCGCCAGGCGAAAACCGATTTGCTTCTCACGAATCGACCGGTCGAAATACTCCCGGAAAAGGCGGCTGACATGCCGCTCGCTGCATTGGCAACGAGCTGCCAGGTCAGTAATGGAGATATCGGCCAACTCAGTTTCAGTGAGTTCAGAGATCAATTTTTGGAAACGTGCGGCGCCGCCTTCCGGCATCTCATCGAGATGGACTGGCCGATGTTGCGCAATACCTTGAAGAAAAAGGGAGACAAAGGTTAACAATCGCGCGCGCATCACCATTTTGAGCGGCTCGGGAGGCAAACCACAAAGGCGCTGATATTCGAGTGCAAGACCATCCGAAGCGGGAAAAATCGAGACGTTAGCGGCCAACTGCGGTTCGATTTGATCGATCAGCCTTCGATCTGGAAGAGTGGCGATGCCCAGGAAAGCGTCCCTGGTAACAACGAAAATATCCAGGCAAAGCGGCCCAAGGCGGCTGGACCGGACCTCCACTCCAGTCGACCGGCAAATGACCAGCAGATCGCCAGTCGAGATCGGTTTGGCGGATGAATTTGCCATCACGTATCCATCGCCTGACTTGACGCGAACAAAAAGCCAGCCGGGACATAAGTCTTTCCATTCATTTCCCGGAGGAAGTTGCAGACTGATAATTGTAAGTTGCTTAACCTGAAACATTGCGCGCCATGGATCGTGCGACGGGAATGTAACGATGTCGTGAAGGCCAAGTGACGATTGCGAAACAACGATAAAACAAAAAAGGGCGCAGGAAGTTTAACCTTACCCTGCGCCCGATCGCTTCGTCCGCTGTTAGTAAATGATCGAGGTGATCGGACCACCGTCCGCCGTGCGCTCCACTTCCATTTCGCTCAATGGAACATAGCTGCCGAAGTAAAGCGTGTTTTGAGTCTGGAAGGTTTCGTCTTGCATCGCACTGATCAGCTTGTTGATTACCGAGTTCTGGTTTGCGCTGGGCGCGCCAGTGCCGGAAGTTTTGCGCACGACATGCTCGTAGCCCCAGACCGAGTATTTGCCTTTTGCGACATTCTCATCGCTGGCGTCGTATCCTTCAAAATCGATGTAGGTTGAGGCAAAGCGATTGGCATCAGGTTTGCCTGCGTAGCCAATCGAATTATTGAAGATCGCCACATTGTCGGCCAGGGCACTTCCCGAAGAGAAACCGCCGCCGGGTGCGGGCTCAATTGCGCCGGAAACTGTGTTTTTCCACCAGTTGGCTGGCGTGCCGGAAAAATAAACACACGATTCAGTGCAGATTCGCGTTCCGGAGCCGGAATCGCGTCCACACAAATAGAGAATGTCGTTCGTGCTCGAGCCGCCGAAATATGCGGTAGGCAAAGTTCCCGAAGCCGCCATTAAATAAGCGACCTGGCGTTGGGTCAAATTGGTGATTCCAGAGGTGCTGTTGGCAATGGCAGCATTTTTGAAGAATACAAACGGAATGACTCCGACGACATCCTGCTTGAAAATGCTGCCGTCAATACCCGCAGTCTCAGCGAAAACATCAGAAAATGCGACCTGCGGAACGAGGTTTCCCGCGGTCGTGCTGACAGAGGATTGGTCGCGAACCGAAATCATTCCGGAACCGGAGCCAGTGAATCCGCAAGCGATTGATACATTGCCCAGGCCGGGTGAGCCAGCGATGGAGCCGGTGAACGTTCGATGATTCGAATCAGCCCCGTTTGTGGCGGTAATTCCGACGAGGATGTTCGTAATACGGTCGTAAACGATCGGGCGGAATGCGGTGGAACCGGTGATAACAACGGTCGTATCCGCCGAAGCGGAAACAGCCGTCAGACCAAGCAGGAGTGCGATTATTTTTTTGTTCATATTAGTTTTGAAAAAGGTGGTTTCCGATCTTTTCACCGAAAGGCTTCGACGACGTAAAATCCCGCTGTTTCGGCGCCGGAGTCAGATAGTTGCGCCTGCTGGCCCGTACCGTTGACGGAATCAGTACCGGCGGACCAGGAGGAAACAACTGTGGAAAGACCGTTCACGTTGGTATGGCGCAATCGATAGGATACGCCGGAAACAGTATCGAATTTAACAATGATGGTTTCGCCGGAGCGTGTTAACTCAGAAATGGTCGGAATCGGAATTGGCGGCTGTGCGCCACCGCCGCTGTGAAAAACCAGAGTTCCGTCTGCCGTCATAGTGAAACTCCCCACGAGAGTGGCGGCCGGTTTCGGTGTGGCGCTACTGGGTTTTATTTGGAAGAAACGAATCGTTGCGGGAATTGTTCCTTCAATGATGAACGACGAGGCGCCACCGAGTTTTGGAACCAACGTGGGGGCCGTGCCACCGTTTGAGGCAGTGAAGGTGTAGGAACTTAAATCAGTGGAGGAGGCGGAATAATAAGCAACGTCGTTGGTTGCGGTGAATCTCTCCGCCACCGAACCGATTCCGTCGATTTTCGACCAGATTCCCTGCCATTGTGAGGCGGTTCGATCCAGGGGCGTGACGCTGTCTTCCGCGCAGGAGAGCCACGCGATACGATTCGGAACATCTTTGGAGGTGCAGGCGACCAGAAGGAAGCGAACGTCATCTCCGAGATCATAGAGTGCTTTCACCTTCGTCAAATCCCAGTTGATAACCGGCGTATCAGTGCCTTGAGGGTGGTTCACAATCGAATTCACACTTCCGAGATTGAATTCAATGTCATTAAAACCATCCTTGCGAAATACGAGCAGCAAGTCTTGATCGTTATAATTAAAACCGAGGGATTGGAGGCAACCGCCCAGAAGCAACGCGCATGCAATCAGACGAGAAATAAAGTTCATTCGCCAGCGAACGTATCGTGTGCAAGCGAAGACAACCTGCCCTTTCAGGACATTGAGTGTCAGTTTTATGCCAAGGCTGGGATTGA
>JAQGOX010000767.1 GCA_028293365.1 Verrucomicrobiales bacterium
GCGAATGGTAACTTGCTGGCGTTCTCATCGGCGTAGATAGTGAGCGCAACTCCAAGTTGCTTGAGGTTACTGATGCACTTCACATCCAGAGCCTTGCCCTTCGCCCGGCCCAGAGCCGGCATCAGCAAGCTGGCTAAAATACCAATGATGGAAATTACCACCAGGAGTTCGATCAAGGTGAACGCTCGAACTCCACGAATTCTGCAGGAAGATATTGAGATCATTTCTTCGGGTCAGCCTGTTGCTTGCTTAACTTCTGGCGGTCGTGGGCAATTCGTTGGTCGACCGTGCCATTCTTCAATCGTTGTTGAATCCGTTCTTCCAGGCCCGCTTGCGACGCCTGCTTGGCCTGCGCCGCCATTTCCTGCATCCGCTGCTGCCGCTCTCCGTCAGGAAGGGCTTGAATCTGTTGCATTGTTTGCATCCGCTCCTGCGCCTCTTTGCGCTGCTCAGGAGTCATGGTGGCCATCATTGCTTCCGCAACTATCTCGGGAGCGTTCGTCATCTCGTCGGGCTTAGTTACCTGAACGCGCTTTGTAACCGTCGCAGTCGCTGTCCCATTGCTGACGTCGTTCGTCTCTTTGCGCATGGCCAGGGCAGTGCGTAATGGTTGCAACGCATAGATTTCATCCCACTTTCGATGCGCTTGTTTGGCAACGCGCGCCACCGCCTTATTAAAGGGAACCTGTTCCAGTTTTAAATTAATGGTGCCGTTCGCGCCATCTTCGGGCACTACCAGGGCTCGCGAAAAACGGGACAAGGCCAGGGCCGCGAAATTCAGGTCTTTATTTGCGATTTGAGCCGAAACCAGCTTATTTTCTGAACGCGCGGTATTTGCGAATCCATTCGCGACACTTTTCTGCCAATTGGGAATTTTCTGCAAATTGGACCAGCCATTGTCCTCTGCGGTGAGATCACCTCTAACTACTTTTTTGAATGCAACCTCCGACTTGCTGCTGGAATAAATCGGATACAAAGCGGTCCAGCGTGAATCGGTTTGCAATCCGACGATGTTAAGAACTTCATCCAGAGGAACGCTCTCCACATTCAAAGTGACCATCCCTGAAACATCCTTGTTGACCAGAATGCGTTCCCAGGTTTGCCACTCCAGTTTTGAAATGACCTTGCGGACTTCCATATTCCGCACATTGAGGGTCACCAGGTTCAGGTGGGCGCGGTAGGCTCGATACCCGCCCCATAGTACGGCTCCGACCAGAACCAACCCCAGGAGAATCCGATTGGGTTTCATACTCAGATGGTACCGATCCTCCGAAGATCGCGCAACGATTGGCTATTCACATAAGAATAGACCCAACATCTATGCGAAAGTTTCAAAAATAGGGCAGATAAGCAACCTCCGTACAAGATCGAAGGTCGGCCAGCTTGCTGCGCTTCGCAGAGGCGCGGTCCCGGGCGCAGAGCGATGAGTATGCGAAAAGCGCTTTCGCTGCACGGCCAAGTCCGTCAAAAACTTGATCGGGATTTCTCATCGCACCCACTTCCCCACCTCCGTTCCCGTGCCGATTTTTATATCCAATGCGGAGTAAAAACTGTTCTACTGAGCGATGCGAAAACAAGATTTCGAAAAATTCGAAGAAGAAGCACGTCAAACAAAAGCGCGTTTCGACAGCCTGAGATTCCGGACTAGTGCCTTGCGCACCCAAGGCAGCACGGTGGCGAAAGTGTCGACGAAAACAGCGACGGTTCCGAAAAGCGCGGTAAAATCCAAACTCAAACCCAAATCCAGGCAATCATCCGTCCGCGCGTAGATACGCGAGAGCAGTGACTTCCCCGGATCCCATTGCTCAAAAAAAAGAGGACGCCGTTTTTTACGGCGTCCTCTCGTGAAAATCGACTTCTACTCCGCCAAAACTTTGTGCACCCGGGTTTGAGAGACGCGTTTGCGTTGCGTTTCATCCAGGATTTTCTTGCGGAGGCGGAGATTCTTTGGCGTTGCTTCGACATATTCATCGGAGCCGATGTATTCGAGAGCACGCTCCAGGGACATCTTGAGCGGAGCATCGAGCTGGATGCCTTTGCCGTCGCCGGACGAGCGCATGTTCGTGAGCTTCTTGGCCTTGCAAGGATTTACAGGCATATCGGTATCGCGCGCGTTTTCGCCGACGATCATTCCGACATATACGTTTTCACCAGGTTCAACCATCAGGCGCCCGCGTTCCTGCACCATGTTCAAAGCATAAGGTGTCGCCTCTCCAGCTTCCATGCTCACCAAGGAACCATTTTTGCGAGCCGCGATTTCGCCGCGATCTGGACCGTAATCATGGAACAGATGACTCATGACCCCCATGCCTTTTGTCTGGTTAACGAGGTCGGTTTCAAAGCCAATTAAACCACGCGTCGGTATCAGTGCCTCAATTGTTACGTCATTTCCATGGTGATCCATATTAACAATATCACCTTTGCGACCGGCGAGGTTCTGCAGAACATCACCCATGCAATCCTTTGGAATTTCCAGGAACAACTTTTCGATCGGTTCGAGCAATTCACCCGTCGCGCTGCGGCGATAAATCACTTCAGGCCGGGAAACGAGCACTTCGTAACCTTCACGGCGAATCTGTTCGACCAAAATGGCGATCTGCATTTCGCCGCGGCCGCTCACCTCAAAAATATTCGGGGCAGCGGTATCCGCAACTTTCAACGCAACGTTGGTTCGGGTTTCTTTGATCAGGCGTTCGCGAATATGGCGAGCGGTGACGAGCTTTCCATCCTGGCCCGCGAGCGGACCGTCGTTGACGGCAAACTCCATCTGAATTGTAGGAGGATCGATTGGCACGAAAGGCAGGGGCTGGCGATCCACGGAGTCAGTGACGGTTTCACCAATGAAAACGTCGTCGAGACCGGTCACACCGATAATGTCGCCGGCATGTGCCTCCTCGATTTCGATGCGCTGCATACCGTGGAAGTGGAAAATCGCGGTCGCTTTGGAAGCAGTCTTGCGTCCGTCACCATGAATACAAGCGATCGGGTCACCCACTTTGATGCGGCCACCGATAATTTTTCCAAGCGCGATTCGTCCGAGGTAATCGGAATAGTCCAGGTTGCTGACCAGCATCTTGAATTCGAGACCGGCCTGCGCGCGGGGCGCCGGAATGAATTTCACGATCGCGTCGAACAACGGCTCCATCGTTCCGCTGACATGTTCGATTTCAACTTTGGCGAATCCCTGTTTGGCACTGGCGTAGATAACCGGGAAATCCAATTGCTCATCAGTCGCATGGAGCGACATGAACAGCTCAAACACCTGATCGAGCACTTTATGGGGATTAGCCTGGTCGCGATCGATCTTATTGATGACGACGATTGGCTTGGCGCCGGCTTCGAGCGCTTTGCGCAGTACGAACCGGGTCTGCGCCTGGGGGCCTTCGGCGGCATCAACGACAAGCAGCACGCCGTCGATCATATTCATGATACGCTCGACTTCGCCACCGAAATCGGCATGCCCGGGAGTGTCCACGATGTTGATGTGGAAGTCCTTATACTTGAAAGCGGCGTTCTTGGCGCGTATGGTAATCCCCTTTTCACGCTCCAGGTCCATTGAATCCATCATTCGCTCAGCGGTGGCCTGGTTGGCACGAAACGTCCCGGATTGCTTGAGCAAACAATCCACCAATGTTGTCTTGCCATGATCAACGTGGGCGATAATGGCGATATTCCTAATGTGCTGCATAAAACGGTAATCCTACGAAACAGAGCCGGGTAATGTGGCGGCTTCTGCGAAAAGGTCAAGCCCTCATATTCGGCAGGTTGTTACTCTTGTTCTAAAGGTTAATACCTTACTCTCAGTATTCAACCCGATTTAAAACCAGGTGGTCCATAAAAGGATGGTGTTGCGCGAACCAATTCGATATTCATACCGGCATTTCCGATAGCGGTTTCAACTTTAACAATTAATCATCCAAATAAATATGGCAGAAAAAATAGGAGTCGTTGGAGTAGGGAGAATGGGTGCGAATATGGCGCGCCGGCTTAAGGAAAGCGGCTTTGGCATTTCGGCAGTTTACGATGCGCGACCGAAGGTGGCCAAAGAGCTGGCACAGGAGCTGGGGGCTGAAGCTTGCAAAGATCTCGCGCGAGTCACCGAACTTTCGGACGTCATCATTACGGTCGTGAGCGATGATACCGCCATGGACGAAATATTCGCAAAATCGGGCGATAGCCTGCTCAAAGGGGCAGCAGGACGGTTATTCATCAATTGTGCGACCATTTCGCCGAAAACCCACATTGAGGTCGAAAAGCGGGCGGCCAAGGTCAAAGCGCAGTCACTTGAAGCCTGCATGGCCTCCAGCATCACTCAGGCGCGTGAAGGCACATTGTACCTCATGTGCGGTGGTACCGAAGAAGCGTTTAAACGCGCGGAGCCTATCCTAAAGAAACTGAGCAATTCCATGCGGTATATCGGCAAGGCCGGCCAGGCAGCGAAGGTGAAGGCCTTGGTCAATATGGTAATGAACATCAATACGGCAGGCTTGGCTGAAGGACTCGGGCTGGGACAGGCGCTGGGTATCGATCTCAATACGTTGCGCGAGGTCTTCTCGCAAACAGGGGCGAACTCTCGCGTGCTCCAAACCGACGGCGAAGACATGCAAAACCGCGAGCATTCCTGCTTTTTCTCAGGCTCACATGCCGCCAAGGATTCCGGGATCGCCTTGAAACTGGCGAAGGAACAAAAGATCAAAACGCCGCTCGCTGAAGCTACGAAAGCTCAATTCGATAAAATGGAAAAACTCGGATTCGGTGAGCTCGATAAGTCGGGCATCGCTGAATTGACCTTTAAAGGTCGCGGCAAAAAGAAAAAGTAGGAAACGAAATAGAATTTCGAGCGGACTATTATTTCGCTCATTTATCCGTTCCAGGAATCACGATAACCGCTGGCCCGAAGTTTCAAGCTCTTGATCGGGTCGGCGGTTAGTAGGTGTTTCGGTTTGAAAAGTGCAGCAAGGCCCCAAGAACGTTCCCTAATCGTTCGGGTTCACAAATAGCGATCCAGCGATTTTCGCAGACCAGCAAAACAAACTCTGATACGTTCGATCCAATCACTATGGCAACCATCGCAGTTCTCGGCACCATGGACACCAAAGGGGAGGAACACGCGTTCGTCGCGGATCAGATTCGCGCGCGCGGGCACAAACCGCTTATTATCGATGTCGGAGTGCTCGACATGCCATCGGTCCGGCCGGATATCACGCGGCAGGAAGTTGCCGCAGCAGCCGGGGTCGAACTTGCGGCGTTGGTAGATCGGCGTGATCGCGGCGAGGCCGTCACCGCAATGTCACAGGGCGCTCCGATGGTACTCATGCGGCTAGCGCAGGAGAATAAGATCGAGGGGGTCATCTCCCTTGGAGGCGGAGGCGGAACGGCCATCGGCACTGCGGCAATGCGGGCTTTGCCCATAGGCTTCCCCAAACTGATGGTCAGTACGCTTGCGAGCGGAAATACCAGCCAGTATGTCGGAGTTAAAGACATCGTCATGTTTCCCAGCATTGTCGATGTCGCGGGCTTAAACCGAATCTCCCGCCAAATCCTCACCCGTGCCGCCGGAGCCATTTGCGGCATGGTCGAAGCCCGAATTCCGAAGGCGGAAGATAAGCCAATTATTGCTGCAAGCATGTTTGGCAATACCACGGGTTGCGTGCAGGCGGCCCGCTCCATACTTGAGAGCGCGGGTTATGAAGTGCTGGTTTTTCATGCGACCGGATCGGGCGGCCGAACCATGGAGTCTTTGATCGAATCCGGCCTGGTCGATGGCGTGCTGGACGTCACCACCACGGAGTGGGCCGACGAGCTGGTCGGAGGCTTTCTGAGCGCGGGGCCAACGCGCCTTGAAGCGGCCGCGACTAAAGGAGTCCCGGCAGTGGTAACGCCGGGTTGTCTGGACATGGTCAATTTCTACGGTCCCGAAAGCATTCCGGCGAAGTTTCAGGGACGGAATTTTTACCAGCACAATCCTCAGGTGACGCTCATGCGCACAACCGCGGAAGAATCTGCGGAGTTGGGGCGAATCATGGCGCTAAAAATTAATGCGTCCATAGCACCCGTGAGCATTTTGATTCCGCGCAAAGGCATCAGCGTCATCAGTACCGAGGGCCAAAAATTCTACGACCCAATCGCGGACGAAGCTCTTTTTACGGCAATCAAGTCGAATATTCGACTTGATATCGAAATCATCGAGATGGATTGCGCGATCAACGATCCGCCATTCGCGGAAGCGTGCGTGCAAACGCTGCTCAAGAATATAGCCGCGGCTCGAGAGATGCGGCGGTAGCCTTGATGTTATTTTCCCTTCTTCGGCTTCGTTTTTGAATCTTTAGCCGTTTTTACCGGGATCTGTTTGAAGCGTCGCGTCAGTTGCGTGAGTGAATCCTCTACTGCCAAACGTTCCAGACTGGAAGCTCCGACAAATCCGACACAATCAGTATGTTCGTTGATGTAAGCCGCATCTTCGGGACTTGAGATCGGACCACCGTGAGAGAGGAAGAAAATGTCTTTGCGCACGCTGCGGCCAGCTTCGACGATGGCCTGGGTTCGTTTTGCGGCATCCTCGAGTGTGCAAACCGCTCCCGTAACTCCAATAGAACCACCTACAGTCGTGCCTACGTGAGCGATGATCGCATCGGCACCAGCCTCGGCCATCGCTTTTGCTTCTTCTGGCTTAGCCACGTAAACGATACTAAAGAGATCCATCCTGCGAGCGATCGCGACCATTTCGACTTCCTTGCGGAAGCTCATCCCAGTCTCTTCGAGCACCTGCCGGAAATGGCCATCAACGATGCAATGCGTCGGAAAATTATTAACGCCGGAAAAGCCCATGGCTTTTACCTGCAATAGCCAGTGCCACATGCGCCGGCGCGGATCGGTGGCATGAACGCCGCAAATGACCGGGATTTCTTCGACAATGGGCAAAACCTCGTGCTCGCCAATCTCCATGGCGATCGCGTTGGCATCCCCATATGACATCAGGCCGGCGGTGGAGCCGTGCCCGGCCATGCGGAATCGTCCTGAATTGTAGATAATAATGAGGTCTGCTCCGCCTCGCTCGATGAATTTGGCACTGATGCCGGTGCCCGCCCCGGCCGCAATGAGCGGCTCACCTTTTTTCAAAGTGGCGCGAAGACGTTCCACTACTTCTTTGCGGGTGTAGGGATTCCCTTTTCCGGTACATGGATTCGGCATACGTTGCAATGAGTTTTACGGGAGAAGCGTAACGGGAAACAATGCAAAAGTTCGAAGAAAACAAGGCGGCTGGGACGGTCAGCGACCAGGCGTCGATCATGCCAATCTTATTCGCCCTCAGTTTTTCGCATCTGCTCAATGACGCAATCCAATCGTTGCTGCCGGCGATTTACCCACTTTTAAAGGAATCGTTCGTATTGTCGTTCACACAAATCGGCTTGATAACCCTTACATTTCAAACGATCGGCTCCATCTTTCAGCCGGTTGTCGGTTTTTACACGGATCGAAATCCAAAGCCCTACTCGCTCGTCGTGGCTATGACCTGCACCCTTTGTGGAATCATTCTCCTGGCACTTGCATCCAGTTTTCACGCCATTCTCTGGTGTGCGGCCATGATCGGACTTGGTTCGGCCATTTTCCATCCGGAATCCTCGCGCATGGCCCGAGTGGCATCGGGTGGCCGGCACGGATTTGCCCAATCGTTCTTCCAGGTCGGAGGGAATATTGGCACTTCCCTGGGCCCGATTCTCGCGGCATGGATTGTCGCACCGCGCGGGCGAGGCCATATCCTGTGGTTCACAATTTTGGCCGTAACGGGAATTCTGGTACTTACGAAAGTGGGAAACTGGTATGCGGGCCATTTGCTCGAACTGCGATCGCGAAGCAAATCCACTGCATCCACCTATCCCGGCCTGAACTCAAAAACCATCGCCATTACCAT
>JAQGOX010000770.1 GCA_028293365.1 Verrucomicrobiales bacterium
ATACCAACGGGGCGTACCACTTTGTCAATTTGCATCCCGGCAAGTATCTCTTGCGCTGCCATGCTGCCGATGAGTTTGTTTTAGCCGAAGCAGTCCAAGGAAATGCTGGGTCCGAGTCGAAATGGATCGCAGTTGAACCGGGGCGCGCGCCTGAAAGGATCGATTTCACTATTCCCGAAATCAAAAAAGGGGTTTGGAAAAGCTACTCGATCAGCCAGGGTTTGATCGAAGTCGAGCCGAAGGTGATTCATCGGACATCCGATGGAATGCTCTGGATCGGAACCAGCCGTTCATCTTTATTTTCGTATGATGGGGTGGAGTTTAAGATGGTTGCGGCTGCCCCTGAAATACCTGGCATGGATGTGCTCACGTTGCAACCTGGGCAAAATGATGCGATTTGGATTGGTACGAGTAGTGGAATCAGCCGGCACATGTCCGGGAGAACCGAAGTTTATGGCCTGGGCGAAACACTTCCGCGAAATACCGTGAATGACGTTCACGTGGATGCGGATGGAACGGTTTGGTTTGCGACCGCTTCTGGCTTGGTGAGGCACGATAGTCGTGGTTTTACCACGTTTTCAGTCGATGATGGACTTCCCAGCAACGTGATCGGTTCAATTTTGCGCGCGCGCGACGGTTATCTTTACGTTCTCACGGAAAGTGGTTTAGTCCAATACGACGGCTCAAAATTCACTCTGCTACAGCCCTTCGAACGGCTCACGCCACGCAACGTGGGTGCAGGCGCCAAAGATGGAAGATACTCCTGGCTCTGGACCCAAACGTTGCGTGAGACGAAAGATGGATCTCTTTGGTTTGGCACGCAGTTCGACGGGGCGTACCGATATGACGGCAAAGGTCTGTCGAAACTGCGAACAGAAGATGGTTTACTGAGCAATTACATTACCAGCATAGCGGAGACGTCGGACGGCGCGCTTTGGTTTGGAAGTCCCGAAGGCCTTTCGAGGTTCGATGGCAAAACCGTGATCAATTACACGGAGAAAGATGGGTTAGGCAATCAGTTCGTCTGCGACCTTGCCGTGGATTCTGATGATGTTATTTGGTGTGCGACCAGGAAGGGAATATCGAGATTTGATTCGAAAAGTTTTTTGCGATTCACGAAGTTGGATGGAATGCGCAATCGTGAAGGGGAGACGGCTGGTGTTCTTGCTGTTGAAGCAGATCCTCAGGGCGGGCCGTGGGTGGGAACAGAGTGGGGTGGTTTGTTTCGAATGGTGGGGCAAACAATCCAGCCCGCGACGGTCGGCACGGAAAGACAATACGTGCGCAGAATTTACCGCGCCACGGACGGCACGATTTGGCTGGGAATGCCAAAGGGAATTTTTAAGTACGACAAGGGGAAATTGAAGCAGGTGCTGGCGCGAAGCTGGGTGATCGCATTGAGCGGCGATAAAGCTGGCAATCTCTGGTACGGCCAGGGATGGAATGGGGGTGGCCTGACCCGTTTCAACCCCAATACCGGAGAAGAGAAGGTTTTTTCGAAAGGACAAGGGCTCCCGGACGATTCGGTTTGGGCAATCGAGCCGGATTCCGATGGGGGACTTTGGTTGGGTACTTCGGGTGGCTTGGCGCGATATCAGGACGGCCGAATCGAGGATTTTAGAGAGAGAATTGGGATCCCTACGGGTGGAGTATTCAACCTTCGTCGGGGTAAGGATGAAACGCTTTGGATCGGCTCCGGCCAGGGCCTGCATCGCCTTGAGGTTGTATCGAAAATGGAAGGAGGTCAGACCAACGTTGAGTTCCAAACAGGTTCATTGGCTTCCGGATTTAAACGCATTTCCATCACAACCTCGAATGGGTTGCCAGACCAGCCGATCTGGTGCAGCGCTCGGACGCGCGATGGGATTATCTGGATGGGGACTGATCAAAACGGCCTGATCGGATATGACGGGCGGGCCACGACAGTGATCGACAAACGCGATGGCCTGCTTGGAAATCAGGTTCTGGCACTGGCGAAAGATGCTGACGATTCTCTCTGGGTGGGAACCCTGGACGGCGGACTGAATCGATTCAAACCCAGCAAGGTTAAGCCTTTTGTCAGGTTGCGCGAAGTGAAGCTGGACGACCAGACGCTCACGAATTTTTCGAAGATTTCGAGGATGCAGACCGGACATCGAGTCACTATTCAATACCAGGAAATCGACCAGAAGACTCACCCGGACAAGCGGCAGTTTTGGTATCGCCTGGCAACATCTTCCGGGGAGACCGTGCAGGCGGGCACTACCAGGGATCGTCGATTTGAATGGACCCCGCAGAAGGGGGGAAGTTACACGTTCGAAGTCGAGGCGATTGATCGCGATTTAAATTACTCCACGCCCGCCCGGCTTTCGTTCCAGGTAAGCGTTCCATGGTTCGCGAATATGTGGATTTTGGGTCCCACCGGGGCTGCATTTGGAGGGCTGTTTGCGTGGGCTTTCGTTGCGCGGGGTCTTTATGTCGGCAAACAGCGAGAGACCTCACGGCTGCGCGACCGCCTTCTGAGACAGGAATCGCAAGCCCGGGAAGCACTGGAGAGAAAAAGCCTCCAATTGGAGGAAGCCAGGCGGGCGGCAGAAAAAGCAAAGGAGGCAGCTGAGGCTGCCAACCAGGCCAAAAGCACATTCCTGGCGACCATGTCGCACGAGATACGCACACCGCTGAACGCCATTTTGGGTTTTTCGGATCTGCTAAATCGAGTCGTCAAAGGCCCCAAAGAACGAAGCCACCTATCGGCTATTTCCTCCAGCGGAAGAGGGCTGCTGACGATCATTAACGATATTCTTGAACTTTCAAAAATCGAAGCTGGCCGCCTGGAATTGCATTATGAGCCGATTTCCGTTCAACAACTTCTAACTGAAGTTGCGCAGGTTTTTTCCCAAAAGACGGAGGAGAAAGGGATTATGCTGGAAATTCACCTGGCGAAGGAGTTGCCTGGTGGTTTGTTCCTGGACCAGGTGCGCTTGCGGCAAATCTTATTCAACGTCGTGGGTAATGCTGTAAAATTCACGGACAAAGGAGCTATAAATCTGTCCGCAGTCAGCAAGGTTTCAGAATCTGATAACACCAAAGTGGACCTGATGCTCACCGTTTCTGACTCTGGCATAGGGATTCCGGCAGGAGAACTGGATCGTATTTTCGAGACGTTCACGCAAGTGAGTGGACAAAACACGCGCAGATACGGCGGCACCGGATTGGGCCTGGCCATCACAAAACGACTCACAGAAATGTTGGGAGGAACTCTGCGTGTAGAAAGCGAAGTGGGCAGGGGAAGCGCGTTTTATTTCGAGTTCCCGGGCGTTAAAATTGTTGAGAGCCCGATACTGCCGGATGGAAACGAACGTCCTGGGTTGGAACTCGCACTATTTCAGCCGAGTACGATTCTTGTTGCGGAAGATCACTCGCTTAATCGGAAGTTGCTATGGGCATATTTCGAGGGATCCAACCATCACCTCGTGATGGCAACCAATGGACGGGAAGCGATTGAAATGGCTCGGAAGGAGCGGCCGGACCTGATTCTCATGGATATTCGCATGCCTGAAATGGATGGATGGGAAGCGCTAAGGGTCTTGAAGAATGATCCTGAGCTTAAGACTATACCCATTATCATGATCTCCGCTTCGACCTCTGGAGATGAAACCGGAAGAAATCGCGAATTACATGACGCATTCCTGCGCAAACCAGTACTAATGGCTGATCTTGTTAAAAGCCTCGCATTGTTTCTTCCAAAATCTCAGCCTTCCCCGGCACCGGAACGCGAAATGGGAAAGCCAGAGTCAGGACTGGATTCTGGTTCAATGAAAGCAAGGCCAGTTTCGCCAGAATTAATCAATTTAATCGACGCACAATTGGCGGAAGTGTGGCCTCGTCTGTGCGACCGACCGAACATCACACAAATCAAAAAGTTCGCCTTGCGCCTGGAGCAATGGGCATCAACTTACGATGCCGAAGGGCTTTTGCGTTATGCTCGGAATCTGCATCAACAGGCCGAGCAATTTGATCTTGAACATCTTTTCCAAACACTGCGCCAGTTTCCCGATATAAGGGAGTCGTTACTGGATTCCGGCTTTAAAGCATGAACGACATTACCCGCAATTTAGCAATGCCTGTACCTGAAGATACGGTGGTACTTGTCGTGGACGACATACTCAACAACGTCCAGATCGTCGGGTCGATTCTCG
>JAQGOX010000774.1 GCA_028293365.1 Verrucomicrobiales bacterium
AGAACCGGTCACCCGGGTAATCCTGTTCCTGGTCCCTGAGGGTCAGCACCAAATGCATCTGCATACGTTAGCGAACCTCGCCAAAATGCTCCAACGCGGAATACGGGGGGAGCATTAAATGCCCAAAAAGTTCTTCACTCCAAGAGCGCGTCTCCCTACCCTCACCGGCTTATGCGTTCAAATACGTTCAACGTGGCAGTTTTGGCAGGTGACGGTATCGGGCCGGAAGTTATGCGTGAGGCAATAAAGGTCCTGCGCGCTGTCGAAAAGAAATTTTCCCTCAATTTTAAACTAACCGAAGCGCCCGTCGGTTGGGCCGGGATCGATGCCGCCGGCCAGGCTCTGCCGGACGCAACACTCGCGCTCTGTAAACAGTCCGATGCGATCCTATTCGGCTCCGTCGGGCTTCCAGACCGCGATCCGACGATTCCAAAAGACCAGCGTCCCGAGCGTGCAGCCCTGCTCCGACTGCGTCGGGAATTCGAGCTATTCGCCAATCTCCGACCCGTCGCTCTGCAGAAGGAGCTCGCACATACCTGCCCTCTGGCCAAAGAAAGACAGGGTAACGGAGTCGATATACTCGTCATACGCGAATTAACGGGTGGACTTTATTTCGGTAAACCGAAGGCAATCGAAGACATCGGAAACGGCCAGCGCCGGGCGACCGATACCATGGTCTACACCACTTCCGAAATCGAACGCATCGCCCATGTCGCGTTTCGCGCTGCTGACGGTCGCCAAAAAACCGCTGGCAAAGGCAAAGCGAAAGTTACCAGTATCGACAAGGCAAATGTGCTCGAAAACGGCATTCTCTGGCGCGAAGTCGTCACCAAAGTCGGCAAAGAATATCCCGGTATCGAACTTGAGCACATGCTCGTCGACAACGCGGCGATGCAATTGATGTTAAAACCATCGCAGTTCGACGTCCTGCTCTGCGAAAATATGTTTGGCGACATTCTTAGCGATGAAGCTGCCGCCCTGGCGGGTTCCCTCGGAATGTTACCCAGCGCGAGCCTGGGTGCAACGCGGGGCGAGCAGGTCTTCGGCCTCTACGAACCAGCCGGAGGCACCGCGCCCGACATTGCCGGCAAAGGCCTGGCGAATCCAATCGCCCAGATTCTATCGGCCGCATTGATGCTGCTTTACAGCTTCAAACAACCCGAATCTCACAACGCGATCATCGCGGCTGTTAGCAAGGCTATTGCTGCAGGAAATCGCACCGGCGACATTTTTAATCCCATCGACGACGCCACCAAAAAGATTGGCACGACCGAAATGGGAGATGCAATCGCCGCAGCCATCTAAGACGCTCGGCCCGTTCACCAGAGTTTAGCGGAATCGGCCACGCTGATTCCTGCTATTGGAGCAGCCATTTTCAGAGAAAATGCTGCCCTTTGAATTTTGATTTTGTCGAATATTTCAGCGTAACTCCATTCATCATCCTGTCGAAGCATGCAGAGCGCGTGTCGAACAACGGGAACAAACTCACAATTCCGCCATCCTATTATGAGATGATCCTACCTCGGAATTTCATGCGAAAAACCGCCGCATTGCAAAAACGGATCGGGACAACGCCGGCAGTTACGCAAGGCTCTGCATAATGAACCTCGCGCATTCGGCGCTGCGTCGTCCTTTTACCGTGCTTGTGGCGGCGATCGCAGCCCTGCTGGTTTCGATCGTGGCCTGGCGGCAGATGCCGAGGGACATTTTCCCCTCTCTGAACCTTCCGACCATCTATGTTGCGCAGTCTTATGGCGGTATGGATCCCGCTCAGATGGAAGGGTATTTAACCTACTACTTCGAATATCATTTTCTCTATCTAACTGGAATCGAGCATGTGGAATCGAAATCGATTCAAGGGGCGGCCCTTATCAAACTTCAGTTCCATCCGGGAACGGACATGGCACAGGCCATGGCCGAAACAGTTGCCTATGTGAATCGCGCGCGCGCATTCATGCCGCCTGGAACTGTGCCTCCATTTATCATGCGGTTCGACGCCGGAAGTGTGCCTGTAGGCAATCTGGTCTTCTCCAGCGAAACCCATTCCATCGTGGAGTTGCAGGACGCGGCGCTGAATCGAATCCGTCCGCTCTTCGCTACGTTGCCTGGAGTTTCGGCGCCCCCTCCGTTTGGTGGAAACGCCCGTACCATTGTAATTAACCTCAAACCAGACCGATTGCAGTCCTATCACATGTCGCCCGACGAGGTGGTTTCTGCGATTGCCGCAGCCAACCTGATTAGCGCCTCTGGCAACATAAACATGGCGGGAAAATACCCGATGGTCCCGCTGAATTCGGTACCGAAAAACGTAAAAGATCTGGGGGCGGTACCGGTTCGATCTGGAACATTCCCTCCAGTGTTCGTTCGTGATGTTGGTAATGTTGTAGACGGCTCTGACATCGTCACAAGCTACGCGCTGATGAATGGAAAACGGGTTGTCTACATTCCTGTAACCAAACGCGCGGACGCATCGACACTGTCTGTCGTAAATCGGGTCAAGAAAAGCATTCCCAACTTTCAGGCGGCCTTGCCCGTGGGAATGACAGTCACTTACGAAATGGACCAATCGCCCTGCGTGAAACAAGCGCTTGCCTCTCTCCCGCTTGAGGCTGCCCTGGGCTCCGCTCTGACTGGGCTAATGATCCTGGCATTCCTGCGCGATGCTCGCAGCGCACTGATCGTGGTTCTGAACATTCCACTCTCACTCATGGCAGCTATGGCTGCGTTATGGATAACTGGTCAAACACTTAACATCATGACGTTGGGAGGCCTGGCCCTCGCCGTGGGTGTCCTGGTGGACGAGGCGACCGTCTGCCTTGAAAACATTCAGGTTCATCGTGTTCGCGGCGAAGGAATCGCTGAGGCAGTGCTCGCGGCAGCGACTGAAACTGCAGGACCGCGCCTATTGGCGATGCTTTGCATCGTGGCGATGTTTATTCCGGTTCTTTTCATGGTCGGAATCGCTCGGGCCATGTTTCTTCCCCTAGCCCTGGCCGTGGCATTCGCGATGGTCGCTTCCTATCTCCTTTCCAGCACCCTGGTGCCGATCCTTTCGGTCTGGCTCATGCAAGGAAAGCATGCCTTGCCGCCGCCAACCCGATTCGTTCAACTCCAAAAAATTTATGGAAGAACGCTTCAGGCAATCCGGCCAATGCACCGGTGGCTGATGTTGGGATATTTCGGCTTCACGATCTCGATAATCGCGCTTATTTCACCCCGTCTTGGAACGGCGATTTTTCCGCAGGGTGACACGGCGCAGCTTCAGATACGCTTGCGAGCTCCCGCCGGAACAGACATTGATCAAACTGAACTCATCGCCCTCAAAACGCTGGAGATTATCAAACAGACCGCAGGTCCGAGAAACGTGCAAAGCTCTCTCAGCCTGCTCGGGTTGCATGGTGCGGCGTATCCCATCAACTTCCTCTACGTTTGGAACGGAGGCACAGAAGAGGGCGTAATACAGATACAGTTAACACCTCAACCGGCCTCCCAAACGGAAGTTCTCAAGGAGCATCTTCGCCGTGAGTTTTCTGTCCAGTTGCCAACGGTAGATTTCTCGTTCGAACCTGCCGATATTGTGAGCCGGGTAATGAGTCTCAATGTAGCCATGCCCATCGAAGTTGCGGTAAGCGGACCCAACCTCGCAGCGAACCGGCTCTTTGCAGAGAAGGTTAAAGCGACGCTCGAAAAGCTCAACACACTCCGTGACGTCCAGTTTGGACAATCCCTGGACTATCCAACCGTGAATGTCGTGGTGGACCGGGAACGCGCCGGAATTCTCGGAACCGACATGGCTCAAATCTCGCGCGCTTTGGTGCCTGCAACCTGGTCGAGCCGGTTTGCATTTCCCAATTATTGGTCTGATCCCAATAGCGGCGTCGCCTATCAGATGCAGGTGCAGATTCCTCAGCGGTTGATGAATTCTCCTGAAGACCTCGGAAACATCGCCGTCGATCGATTCAAAGATAAATCAATCTTGTTACGCAACGTTGCCCAAATCACTGTAGGGACGACGTTGAGCCAGCACGATCGCTATAACATGCAACGGCTGATTGCCGTCCGCGCAAACATCGCAGGCTCGGACCTTGGCAAAGCAGCTCGGCAGGTGAGGAACGGGATCGCGGAATTGGGCAACCCTCCGGCAGGCGTCAATATTTCGCTTCGCGGCCAGGCAGCGCCGATGCAAGAAATGTTGAATGGGCTCGGACAGGGACTTGTGGTGGCGATCGCAGCCATTTTCCTACTGCTGACAGCCTATTTTCAATCGATCAAACTTGCCTTCATTGTGATGTCATCACTTCCGGCCGTTCTCACAGGGGTGGAACTCGCATTATGGCTCACGGGAACTTCAGTGAATCTACAATCGTTCATGGGAGCGATCATGGCTGTGGGAGTATCCATGGCAAACGCGATCCTCCTCGTCATCTCCGCCGAACGCATTCGCCTTGGCGGCGGATCTGCGGGAGCGGCCGCCGCATATGGCGCTCAAAATCGACTGCGACCGATTCTAATGACCAGCGGAGCAATGCTTGCCGGCATGTCTCCGATGGCGTTCGGTTTGAAGCAGGGAAGCGCGCAGACCGCTCCCCTTGGCCTGGCTGTAATCGGTGGCCTTCTGGCAGCGACAATCGCGACACTTCTAGTAGTGCCCGGCATCTTCGCCGTCGTTCAATCGCAAAGTCACCGGAGATCCGCGTCATTCACTCTCGATGGAGAAATAAAGTAATGCCTCCGAACCAACACAACTATAGGTTGCACACCGGTTCCAAAATTCGATGAGCCTCGTTCACTTTGCATTGCGCCGGCCGTTTACTGTCATCGTGGTGGTGATAGCCGTGGCACTGACATCGCTGATCGCGTGGCAACGCATGCTCAGGGACATATTTCCCGCCCTGGGAATTCCGACCATTTACGTCGCGCAACCTTATGGCGGGATGGATCCCGCGCAGATGGAAGGCTACCTGACCTATTATTACGAATACCACTTCCTCTATCTCACCGGGATCGAGCATGTTGAGTCGAAGTCCATCCAGGGTGCGGCGATCATAAAACTGCAGTTTCACCCAGGAACCGACATGGCCCAGGCCATGGCAGAAACAGTGGCCTACGTAAACGCCGCCCGGGCCTTTATGCCGCCCGGAACCCTACCACCTTTTATCACCCGGTTTGACGCGGGCAGCGTCCCCGTAGGCAATTTGGTCTTTTCAAGTCAGACCCATTCTCTCACCGAAATGCAGGATGCCGCGCTTAATCTGGTGCGTCCACTCTTCGCGACTCTGCCGGGGGTTTCCGCCCCTCCTCCGTTTGGCGGTAGCGCGCGCAGCATTGTCGTCAGTCTGGATCCGGAACGGCTGCAGTCCTATCACATGTCCCCGGACGAAGTGGTCGCGGCAATCACTGCCGGAAACGTGATCAGCCCCTCAGGGAATATGATGATGGGTGGGAAATACCCCATGGTCCCGTTGAACTCGATCCCAAAAAACATCAAGGATCTCGAAGCCGTACCGATTCGTAAAGGAACCTTTCCCACCGTCTTCGTACGAGATGTCGGCAAAGTGAGCGACGGCGCTGATATCGTCACCAGCTACGCATTAGTGAACGGCCGCCGCACCGTTTATATTCCAGTCACCAAGCGGGCGGACGCATCCACGCTGGCCGTCGTCAACCTCGTCAAAAAAAACATTCCCAAATTCCAGGCGACCCTGCCCGCGGGAATGAATGTCAGCTACGAGCTCGACCAATCGCCATTTGTATCGCATGCGCTATCGGGACTGCTGCTTGAAGGAACACTGGGAGCCGTGCTCACCGGATTGATGATCGCTTTTTTTTTGAGAGAGGGACGCAGCGCTTTGATCGTCGCCGCAAACATTCCACTTTCGCTGATGGCCGCAATTATGTCGCTCTGGGCAACGGGTCAGACCATCAATATCATGACGTTGGGAGGCCTGGCTCTGGTGGTGGGTATCCTGGTCGATGAGGCGACAGTTGATCTGGAGAATATTCACGTGCATCTCGCTCAGGGAAAGCGAGTGGTCAGCGCCGCTCTGGACGCCACGCTGGAAAC
>JAQGOX010000794.1 GCA_028293365.1 Verrucomicrobiales bacterium
TTCGCAAAATTACGGATGTCCGGCGATCTCGGATTCTCCGAGGAAGTATTCGGATTGGGCATTGGCATCTTTTTCATCGGTTACCTTATTCTCGAAATTCCCGGCGCTCTGCTGGTGGAACGTTGGAGCGCACGGAAGTGGTTTGCGCGCATTCTCGTCTCCTGGGGATTTATTTCGGCTCTCACGGCGTTTGTTCGAACCCCGATGCAGTTCTACGTAGCGCGTTTTCTCCTGGGAGTGGCTGAAGCCGGTTTTTTCCCGGGGATCATTGTTTATTTCACGCACTGGTTTCCGAGCGCGGATCGGGCTCGCGCTCTCTCTGGACTAGTCATGGCGGTTCCACTCAGCCTGGCCCTTGGCGCGCCGCTGTCGGCGTTGTTGCTCGATGTGCATTGGCTGGGCCTGACTGGCTGGAAGTGGATGTTTCTCCTGGAAGGTCTTCCGGCAGTGGTTCTGGGAATCGTCACTCTCGCCTGCATGACCGACCGGCCCCGCCACGCGAAATGGCTGACTGTGGAAGAGAGCGAATATCTTGAGGAAGTGCTTGCCGCTGAGGCGCGCGCGAAGGAAGGAGCCTTCGGAACCACCATTTGGGAGACGCTGCGCACGCCCAGTGTCTGGCTCCTGGCACTCGGGATTTTTGCCACGAATACGGGAGGTTACGCCTTAACGTTCTGGCTTCCCACTACCGTGAAAAGTCTATCCGGAGGCTCCGATCGCGCGACACTCTTATTCAGTGGTTTATTTTACGCCTGCGGCCTCGCGGGAGTGTTTGTGTCGGGCCAATCGTCGGACCGCACTGGGGATCGAAAATGGCATTGCGTCGGTGGCCAGGTAACCACGGCGCTGTTGTTGGCAGGAAGCGCGATACCAGGCCAATCATTTCCACTGGTCATGGCGTGGTTGCTTTTCACGGGATTGGCAGCCTATTTTTGGCCGTCGCCATTCTGGGCGTTGCCGACAGTTACCCTGACGGCTTCGGCCGCCGCAGTTTCCATTGGATTTATCAATATGTGCGCAAACCTTGCCGGGTATTTCGGAAACCATTTCACCGGCTGGCTGCGCAGCCACGGTGGAAGCGACAGCGCCTGCCTGTTTTTCCTCGCGGCATGTTACCTCATGGGTGGATTTTTCGTGAGCTTCGTCAAAGTGCAAAAGACCAACCCATCCAGTTCCCTTATCCCGCGCAAGGAGTTCGAACCATGAATCCACCAAAGCCTGTTGTCGTAATAACCGACTGGACCTTCCCCGACCTCCGGGTCGAAGAAGAAATCATCAACGCCCGTGAAGTCGACTTGCAGGCGCGCCAATGCAAGACGGAGTCGGAATTGATCAGCCTCTGCGCCGGCGCGGACGCCGTCATCACGCAATTCGCACGTGTCAACGCCAACGTCATTTCGGCGATGCGAAAAGCTCGGGTGATCGTGCGCTACGGCGTCGGAGTGGATAACGTGGACCTTGAGAAAGCGCGCGAACGCGGCATTCCGGTTTGCAATGTTCCCGACTATTGCATTGATGAAGTCGCGGATCATACCCTGGCGTTTATCCTCGCAGCCACACGCCAGACCGTCACGCATGCCAATCATCTTCGCGCCGGTAAATGGGGCCTTGCGACGCCACTCATGGCAATGAAGGCGTTGCGGGACCTGACGGTGGGAGTTATCGGTTTTGGACGGATCGGCCGCGAGGTGGTGAAGCGACTCATCCCATTTAGATGCGCGGTTGACGTGTATGATCCTGTGGCGTCGTCGGCCGAAATCGAAAAGCTGGACGCCCGGCCCGCGAGCTTCGAGAAGCTGCTTCGGGAAGCGGATATCATCACGTTGCACTGCCCGTCGACGCAGCAGACGCGCCGGTTAATGAACAAGGCTGCATTTGCTCAGGTTAAACAGGGAGCAATCTTCATCAATGTCGGTCGCGGAGATCTCGTGGATTCGGACGCGCTGATTTCCGCTTTGGGTTCCGGACAGCTTGGTGGCGCAGCACTCGATGTATTCGACCCGGAGCCAATCCCTCCGGACCACCCAATACTCACGCTGCCCAACGTAATTCTTTCGCCGCATATCGCCTCCTGCAGCGTACCCGCGGTCAGGAAACTTCGTGAATCCGCTGCCAGGATCGCGCTGGCGGCGCTGCGCGGCGAGACATTGCAAACCGTCGCTAATGGAGTGAAATGATGAACAAAGCTGAGTCGATTTTTGGACTATGACTGCAACGATGTTTAACCTTTCTGGCCGCGTCGCTCTTGTAAGCGGAGCGGCGCAGGGCCTGGGACGCGCGATGGTTCTTGCGCTGGCGGAAGCTGGCGCCGATTTGATGCTGGCCGACCGTAACGAAGCGGGCGCGAGCGAAACTGCCGCAGCCGTTGAAAAACTGGGGCGCCGAGGGGTCGTGGTTAAATGCGATGTCGCCGATCCTGTTCAAATTCATGAGCTGTTCCGCAGACTCGACGCGGAGTTTGGCCGCATCGATTTCCTCGGCAATGTTGCCGGAGACGGGATTCTCGGCGCGCCTGAGGACATTTCGCTCGACGACGTCGAGCGCTGCTGGCGCAACCTTGTGCTGGGCCGCTTTTGCATGTGCCAGGAGGCGGGCCGCCGCATGCTGGGGGCCGGGCGTGGCAGTATTGTGAACATCGGTTCACTGGCAAGCGTTACGGCGCTAGGGCGGGGGCACATTGCGTACAGCATGGCCATGGGTGCGGTGGCGCAAATGACCCGCGAGCTCAGCACGGAATGGGCCGGTCGCGGAGTTCGGGTAAACGCCATTCTGCCCGCGCAGGTGGTTAATCCGGGCCTCGAAGAGCGCATGACCGAAAATCCCAATCTGCGCGGCAAATATCTGAGCGGCATTCCGGCTGGACGCCTGGGCCAAGCCGAAGACATCAAGGGCCTCTCGGTGTTCCTGGCTTCGGACGCTTCCAGTTGGATCAGTGGCGCGCTTATTCCAATGGATGGTGGCAATCTGGCGGCGAATTCGGGAGCGACCATGGGGAAAACGAAATGAGCGCTTCCATTCGTTCCGATCCGCTCTCTTTTTATCGCGCGATGAAGCTCATTCGCGAAACCGAGGAACAGCTTGCCCGATGCCATCAACGCGGACTCATCCACGGTGCTTGTCACACGTACGTGGGACAGGAAGCGGTCGCGGTCGGTGTTTGCTCCCAATTGCAGCCGGAGGATGTGATTTTCAGCACACATCGCGGGCACGGACACGCGCTGGCGAAAGGGCTGCCACCGGTACAATTGATCTCCGAATTGTTCGGACGCGAGACCGGTTGTTCGCGTGGGCGTGGCGGAAGCATGCATCTTTTCGCTCCGGAGATTGGATTGATGGGCACGAGCGGCATCGTCGGTCCATCCATTCTTCAAGCCGCGGGTGCGGCCTACACTTTTAAGTTGCTCAAGTCGGGACGTGTGGCGGTGGCGTTTTTTGGAGATGGCGCGGTGAATAACGGCGCGTTTCATGAAGGATTGAATATGGCGAGTATTTGGCGGCTGCCAGCGGTGTTCGTCTGTGAGAACAACCAGTACGCCACAGAAGTTCCATTCCACTATGCGGCAGGCAATCCGGGCATCGCCAGCCGCGGTCCCAGTTATGGCATTCCCGGGGTCGAGGTGGATGGCAACGACGTTAGCGCGGTGGCGAAGGCGGCAGGCGAAGCAACGTTACGGGCTCGTTCCGGCGGCGGTCCGACATTGATCGAGTGCAAGACCTACCGTACGCGTCCGCATTCCGAAGGGATGGGCGATTACACTTATCGCACCCGCGAGGAAGTTGCGGCCTGGCGCGAGCGTTGCCCGATCAAACGATTGCGTGCGCAACTGTTGGAGCAGAAGCTGGCGACCGAGGCGGAGTTGGACTCCATTGATGCGGAAATCAAAGCGGAGGTGGCAACGGCTACCCGGGCTTCGGAGAACGCGCCGCCACCGGATGCAGCGGCAGCTACGACACACGTGTATTGCCCGGATTTGGAGAGGTCAGGTCCGTCTTCCGCCGACGAACCGAAGCCGGGAACTCGGGAAATCTCGTTTGTCGCGGCGACGGTCGAAGCCCTTGATCATGCCATGGCGCAAGATCCGCGCATATTCGTGCTCGGCGAGGGCATTGGCGTGCGCGGCGGAAATTTTGGCACCACTGCGGGCCTGTTTGCAAAATACGGCGCCGAGCGCCTATGCGACACGCCAATTTGCGAGCGCGGATTCGTCGGGCTCGGTTGCGGCGCGGCGATGACCGGAGCGCGGCCGATCATCGATTTTATGTTTATCGATTTTCTCAACGACGCTTTCGGGGAACTCATTAATCAAATTGCGAAGATGCAATATATGAGCAGCGGGCGATTGCGCATGCCCATTCTGCTGCGCGGTTGTATTGGGATCGGGCACAGCGCGGCGACGCATCACTCGGGCAGTTACCATTCCATTTACAGTCACATTCCTGGTTTGCGTGTCGTAATTCCGTCCAACCCCTACGATGCCAAAGGCCTTTTCGCACATGCCCTGCGGTGCGACGACCCGGTGCTCTTCCTGGAGCCGCGTGAATTGATGGCGATGAAGGGACCTGTTCCCACTGATTGGTACGAAATCGAATTCGGCCGCGCTCGCATCGCTCGCGGAGGGCGGGATGTGACCGTCGTAGCCATTGCCTTCATGGTGCAGCAGTCACTGAAGGCTGCAGACCTGCTTGCTGAGGAAGGCATCTCGGTGGAAGTCATTGATCCGAGGACAGTGTCGCCTCTGGACACCGCCGCCATTCTGAGTTCTGTGTCTAAAACAGGCCGGCTGCTCATTGTGGATGAAGCTTTTTCGCCATTCGG
>JAQGOX010000817.1 GCA_028293365.1 Verrucomicrobiales bacterium
GCGGTGGTTGATACGTGGGTCACGCTCTGCTGCTAAATCGAATGTTTTTCTCCGAGTTTTCCGAATAAGGCAGTCCACACCCGCTTCTAGCCGGTGATTAGTATGGCCTTCAGTTCTCATTTCCGTCCCAACGTTCTCTGTAGGATTCGCTTCGGATGTAAAATTGTTGCGTCGAAGCGGAGGTTAAAGTGTTAGTCAAACCTCGCGCGTGCAAAATAGTCGCACGTTCACGGGCTGTTTCAATTTCTTGCGAGTTTAACCAGGTCCCAGTCGTGCCGGAGGCCATGAGATTCGTTCGATTCTGGCGATGCTCCAACCCTAGCGCATGACCAATTTCATGCGCGGTGACACGAGGCAGGGCTTCATTGACTCCTCCCGGGACAGTGTTCAATGATGCAGAATCTTTCACGAAGATCGCTCCCGCCAAATAAATGCCATTTACCTCAAAATTATGCACGTAATAAATATTGAGTGCGTCAGGTGCAATGCATTCGGTCCGCCGCAGTTGGAGAAGTTCTTCAGGACCTGCTTTTAAAGAAGCCGACGGGGTGCCTTCTCGCGGAGGAACCTCTTCTTTGGAGATCTTCTGGGGTACGAGTAGAATTCCGGCCTGGAGCCAAATTCGGTTTGCTTTATCGATAATTCTATCGATTTCATTTGATTCGAGCCGACTGGTGGCTCCTGCGGATTCCTTGGATTGCACTATGTGAATTCGAATTGGCAGTTCCAGGCAGTCCGCGTAAGCGTGGAACTTTGGTTTTTCGCCCGCAAGCAAGGCGCCATTGGCCAAGGTTAGCAGTATTGCGCAAAATTGGATTCTCACCGGCTGTCTTCGACTACGAATTCGAGCTCCTGTTTGTGATCAATGTATCCTTTCAGATGCGCCTGATTGAGGAAACGCCGGATCGATTCGCGGCCCCTTTCGCCATAGTCCAGGGTCCAGTGGTTGACGTACATGCCAACGAATTTGTCCGCGAGGTCGCGCCCCATGTCGCGAGCATATTGGAGGGCGTGGGCAACGGCCTCCGCTCGATGTTCAAGACTGTAACGAATACTGTCGCTCAATACGCGCGCGATTTTGGATCGAACGACCGTTGGAAATCGTTTGTGAATGACGTTACCTCCGAGCGGTAGCGGTAGTCCGTCATTTTGGCTTCCCCACCAAATGCCGAGGTCCTCGCATAAGACCAGACCGCGAGCCGCGTAAGTGAGCTGGCCCTCGTGAATAATCAAACCAGCGTCGGCTTTACCCTGTTCTACCGCATCGAAGATTTGGTCGAAAGGGACTACCATGTAGTTAATCTCGGAAGCAGGCTTTCCCATCCAAAGCTGCAAGGCGAGAAAAGCGCTTGTCATGGTACCCGGTACGGCGATTTTTTTTCCGGCGAGCTCGTTGCGACTCCACTTTTTGGGAGCGATCACCATGGGTCCATAACCGTCTCCCATGCTCGCGCCACTTGGCAAAAGCGCATACTTGTCGGAAATATAAGCATACGCGTGGATGCTCACGGCGGAGATGTCGAGTTCACCGCGGGTGGCGCGTTCATTCAATGTCTGAATATCCTGAAGGATGTGTTCGAAATGAAAGCCGTAGGTTGGGATCAAGTCGTGCGCGAGCGCATAGAACATGAATGCATCATCCGGGTCGGGCGAATGGCCCAGTGTTAAAACAGTTTCTTCCACAGCCGGAAAAATAGCGGCTGGAGAATTCAGTGTCACTGAGAGATTCTCAGCCACCTCCAGTTTAGCGGCGCAGCGCAGTTTTCTTTGGAAACGTAAATGGGGCCACCCACCGGGTATTGTATTGGCTCGAAAGCGCATCGTTTGGGAAAGCAGGCCGCGACGCCGTCGGTTGCTGATCATCCATGCCATGGTGGGGCAGGGGTCCGACGCGCCAGCCTTGAGCAACATGAAAATCCGCGTCTTTATCCCATCCATCGGAATAGAGGAAAAAGTCGCGAGTTTGACCGGAGTTCGCCTCTGGAAATAGCGCCGCGGAGAAGGTCAGGGTGAGTTCATCTCCCCCATTAAGCAACACCATCGCTTCGTCGCGGTTCGCCAGCAGTTCGTCCACTTCGCCGTAACGCGTGCAATAGCCGGTGGGAGTGATGCGCCAATAAGGAAAGGGGCGAACATTTTCGTAAACGGGTGTCAGTGGAAAGGTCCAGGGCAGGTCGGCAAATTCGCTGAAACCGCGCCAATGCAGGTTGCTGTGGGCGGGGCTGTGACTGGTTAAGGTTGTTTGTGAATCCATTGTGTGTTCGAAAAGAGCGATACGATCCCAATGAATTTCGAAGGCGGCGCTAATGCGCAGTTTTCGGCTGCCTGCAGGAAGTTTACCGGCGAGATCCACCAGAATCGTTTTTGTTTTGCCCGCGGGGGCTCCGACCGTGACGGACACGGGCTCCCATTTGTCACCTGCCTGTGCTTCGAGTGTCGGAAAAGGGTAGGAAAGGTCCTGGCGATGCGAGGCGGAAATATTCGCCATGCCTCCGCCAAATCGAAGCCAGCCGGTAAGTGCGAGGACGAGCGATTTCTCCGTTTCGAGGGTGCCGAAGTCGAGTGTAACGTTGTAAGGCTCCGCCCAACCGCGTAACTGAGGTTCCCGCAGTTTGGAAGGCGAGACCATGGCACCGTCGACCTTCTGCAGAACTTCGGTTACGTCGTGGCCCTCGTGCGTCACCGCGCTCAGCAAAGGCTTGCGTGCGGAAAGTGTCCAGAGCTCGCCGGGCGGGAATGGTTTGCCCGGTAATAATTTATCGGTCGGATGCACTTCAGTCCCCACCGGATGAATCGCGGCGAACAGTTTCGTATCATCAAGATAAAGAACTTCACGAAGCTCTTCGGTAATCTGAAGGGTGTAGTTGCCTTCGCGTGATTTAAAGTTTTGATCATTTCCGATCCAAACGTACTCCTCTGGATCCGCTTCGATGTAATGCTTTTCGGCGATAGGCAATCCCACTGGAGCTGCCCCCAGGAGATCGGTAACGAAGCGATATTTCTGGCCATCCCAGGCGTATAGGTACGGGCAGGAGCCGCCTGGAATCGTAATCTCGACCATCGGGATGGGAAGGCGTTCGACTTTTACGTCAATTGTGGGCAGTGAAAGATCGAACCATCGGACAGTGCATGAATCCAACTGAATGTGCTGACCGACACCGATTTCGATGGGAAGCTTCGTGATCGCGCGGACAAGCCGCAAACCACCAGCCGCGACTTCCACTTTCACTCCCAGTCCGCTCGCATTGGACCGATTGCCCACCAGGCGCAGCTTGAGCAAATGATTTTTATTGCCGCCCTCATTCCGCAAAAACTGGACTCCTCCCTGTTTTAAAGCGAAAACGAAATCACTGTCGCCATCCTGATCGAAATCGGCAAAAGCCATCGACGCGACGCTCCCGGCAGCAATTTTATCCAAACCGGTTGCCTTTGTTTTTTCTTCGAATCCTAAAGGCCCCAGATTTCGCCAGAGCCGAACCTGATCTCCGATCGAACAAATATCCAACCAGCCATCATTGTCGTAATCGATCATCGTAATGTTCGTGATCTGGTCGTTAGTGAACGGAATCGTCCTTTTTTCCGATGCGCCTCCGAAGGTGATTTCGAATCCGGCAGGCGTTGCTACCACAAGGTCGACGCGGCCGTCATTATTCAGGTCGCCAATTGCAAAAACGCCGCTCTTCGTGGCAGGAGATGGAGAGTTCGTTCCGACCAGGTTTCCACCGCGTTGTTTCGCATAAAGTTCGATGGGTTGCCCCTCTCGCGCGAGGAACAGATCGTTCATATCATCGTTGTTCCAATCGTTGATCCGCATGTGCGTCGCCACGTTTGCGCCGGTGGGAACACCAGAGGTTGCGGTAATATCCTGGAAGTAAAGATTTCCGAGATTTCGAAATACCCGGATCGAATTGGTATTTGCGGTGATCGCGATTAAATCGAGTTTTCCGGTGAAATCCAAATCAACGAGCTCGCCATCGGAGGCTGCAAGAGAGGCGAGCTTGCTGAAAGCACTGACATCTGTGAAAGCTCCGTTGGTGGCAAACCTAAAGAGGTGCGTGCCTTTGTCACTGAGCGCAATCACATCTTCAAAACGGTCGTTCTGCAAATCGGCGACCAGAAGTTTCTGATAATTAGCGCCTGGGATGGCCGGGAGGGCTTGCCCGGTCGCGGAGAATACACCGTTTGAATTCAAGAGCAATCGGAAGCCTTTGCCACGTTCGAGCAGGAAAAGGTCGTTCATTCCCCGTTGATCGATATCGATCACTCCCAGGGGTCCAGTGAAGCTGCCGGCGGCGTTGCCAAAAGCTCCGGCTGTTTGGTCAGTGAAGGTGACGGCAATCCCATCCTTAAGAGGCACTTCGATATCGAACGGAGTTCGTGCTTCCGTAAATTTCGAACGCTCGTAGGTCGCGGCACTCGGTGGTGCGCCGGCACTGGACGCCGCTATTTTTTGGTGGGTTTCCAATTCCTTCGCCGCATCGTCGTTTCGTCCCAGCCGGATCAGGGCCTGGCTGAGGTTGTAATGTGCCGCCTGATGTTTCGGTTCCAGTTCGAGGGCGGCCTTGAATTCCGCAACGGCCTCTTCCCAATGCTTCAGTTGAAAGTGTGCGAGGCCAAGTTGAAAGCTGGTTGCTGCAACGGTGGGATCAATGTCCCGGGCTGTTTGAAACTCCTGAAGCGCCGGTTCGAATCGTCCGAGGCGCATATTGGCGCATCCGGCCACATAATGCGCCGCCGCCGATGCATGATCGAGCTCGAGAGTTTCCATCGCTTCCGCGAGCGCGTTAGTAGCATCTCCATCGAGTAGATAACCGTTTGCGAGATTTAAATGAGCGTCTGGATGGGCCGGGTTTAATGGCAATGCCTGCTGAAAACTTGTGACTGCTTTTTTTGCTTCTCCTTTTTCATAATAATTCTTCCCGACATTCATCAGGCGCTTGAATTCTTCGGCGCTGGAAGCGGTCGCAGGTTTGGCGGTAACAGGAACCTCTGTATCCTTCCGCTGACATCCTGCGAGGGCGATTGCTACGAGGAGCAGGCGGGCGATACGGGAGAGAAGTCGATTCATAGCGTGCCGCCAACCCTAACAAACCTCCGATGGAAGGGAACCCAATTTGCAGTTTCGAAAGGGATATCCACGGCGGGGAAGCGGAGGCATCCCCTTGCGAGCAGAAGTTACTGTAAAATTGCCGATTAAGATCGGCAACTTTTCCTCGGCCAGAGACCGGAACAGTCGCCTGCGGCCATTTCCAGCCGCAGGCTAAAAACGCAGATTATTTGACGTCTTTTTGAGCTTCCACCGCTTTCTTGTCGGCGGTCGCATTGGCATCGACTGCCTTTTTATCAGCGTCAATCTGGGCTTTGGCGGACTTCTCCGCGGCGTCCAAACGCGCTTTCTCAGTCTTCGCATCAGCAGTTACCTGCTTCTTGGCGGCATCAGTCGTGTCATCGATCGATTTCTTTTCCGCATTTAAAGTATCTTTTGTTGCTTCTTTGTTTTGCTCGATTTGAGCTTTATCCTTGTCGCAACCCGCCAGGGCCATGGCAGCCATCAATCCCAATATAGTTTTTTTCATAGTCAATTCTCTTTCGACTTAACAGCGTGGCCCGGGGGAGGGGATTGTTCAACCGGCGCAGCCCTGTTTGAAGGTTCAACTGACGGAGACTTTTTAATGCGGGAATCCCCCAGTGACCATCAGGGACCCTAAACTCTATTAGAAGCTGGAACGGTGGTGGCGCTGATCGCTTCTTATTCGCCAAACGCCAGTGAACCAAAGCGCTCGGGTGTGTGAAATGTGCTGACCAGGACCGGGCTCCAGGCAAGGAACTCTTTATTGGCGTAATCACAACGATAGAGATTGATCCGCCAAAGGTTTCCCGGCGTCGGCTTGGAATCGCTGATCGACTTTAGCGGGATGCGCAACTCCGCCGTCCAGATTTTATCTTTTTCGTTAATTCGTGTGGCTGATTCAAAATGGCTGCTCCATTCAAAGTCGAATTGAGGGCGCGCTATTCGAACGTCCAGTTTTTCATTGGTGGGAGAAACTTCGTATTCCGTGTAGTGGGCGATTTGATTCGTATCCGAACCAATGAAGGCTTCGATCACATCGCGATCCCAAAGTCCCATCCGTTCTTTCTCTTGAACCGGTTGATAGGTAGTGAGTTTTGTAAATGGGCAGGTATACGCCAGGTAAAGATATTCGTCGGACCAAAGCGCTCGAACGCTCGTGGAAAA
>JAQGOX010000822.1 GCA_028293365.1 Verrucomicrobiales bacterium
GTTTCCACCGGGCGGATGCAATGTAATCAAATGCTTTCCGCCGTCACCTTTGCGCAAGGCATGCGCCATCGCCCTCAAGATCCCTTTCTGCTCGTCGTTTTCAATTCCCCGGTCTCCACCGAGAATCCAAATAATTGGTTTGTCCGCATAACGTTTCCCCAGCCATTCTCCATAGGTCGCTGCATTCTCTTCTGTGAACAGCGGTTTGCCGTCTTTCACCTTATCATGCCAGTAACGTCCCCAGGTCGGCAGAAAACCAATGTAAAGTCCAAGCGATTCGGCTTTGTTAACGATGTAATCGACCTGATCCCAGTAATCGTTGTTTGGCCCTTTTGTAACGGCCGGTTTGGCAGGATCGAGATCAACCAGCGGCAGATAACCGTACGCATTCGGATCAATATGCCCATCCAGTTCCGCAATCGCCACGGCCTGGATTACCGTAAACCCCTTCCGCGCACGATTTTCCAAATACCGATCTGCTTCCTCACGATTGAGACGATGAAACAGCTCCCACGCCGTGTCACCGAGGTAAAAGAAGGGACGTCCGTCCTGTTTGATGATAAAGCGGTGGTTCTCTGAAACCTTCAATGTGGGAGTGGCAGCTTCCGAAGAACGCGCGACTCCGGCCAATGCAACCAAAAATGAAAAGCAGGTTCCCGCTGCAAAACTTCTCCAGTTGCTGGCAAACGCGTGGTGCATAGCCCAGATAATTGCTCGCGCAAGAAAATGCGGATAGGAGAAGCTAGAACATTTTTTTGGACGAATTTAACTTGCGAGATCCCGAAGTAGAGAAAATCGCATTCCCAGATGCATCGCTGACGATATGGTGCTCGATGGCGCTTGTCGTCATGGACTGCGCCAGCCCTCTGGCGCTTTTCCTTGTAACGGTTGAGATTCCCTTTCGTTTAGCGCGAGTCAGTATGCCTCTTGGCGATCTCACCATTCCGGGGCTGGGTCAAATTCGTCCGGCACTTGCATCTGCTCCGTTTTGAAACGATAAATCGTTTTTACTTGTGCGGGTGAGGCCGTCCTTTCAAACCAGGCGGCCGAACACCAGGGATACTGGTTCGCCACAGCAACCAATTTATGACGCACAGGGTTTTGATGCGTGTAATTCAAACGAGCCAAATAGGATCTCGGGTATGTCAGTTTTGTTTCGAAAAAATTAAACCAAACCTGGCGTGTAGGGGTCGCATCCAATCGATTGACCCACCCAGACGTTTTCACGTGGAGCGTTTTCAACATCAGCGGAAGGCCTTCAGCGGTTTCCGCCGCGGATGGCGAACGCGCAACGAAATGGTAATGATTCGAAAAAACAGCCCACGCTTCAAGGTTCCATCCATAATCCTGGCTCACTTTCAAGAGGCCCCGATGCAAAACCGCTAATCGCTTCGCTCCCCGGAAGAAATGTTCCTTTTGGTAAGTACTCGCCGTGACAAAATACGTGCCCTGAGTGGCAAGCCGATGTGTTGGTGCGTGCGGCCAGGGAATCCTCGTCTCAGGCATGAAACGGATATATCCATAGGAGTGCCCGAAAGGCAACAGGGTTTAGACAAACGCTTGTCGTCCTGGACTACGCCAGCCCTCTGGCGCTTTTTTTGTAGTTTTTAAAATTCCCGCTCGTTAACGAACGGTTTGCGAGAAAGCGGTAGAGGGCTACCGCAGTCCAAGACGCTGCCGCGAGTTCGTCTATCTCGAAAACTATGGCGCAAAAATCTCTTTTCGCGCTCTTCCCGAACTTCCCGGCACCATTCACGATCCATGATCTATTGGCAATTTTTGTGGGTTACGCAGACCGTCGTCCTTTTCCGCCCGCTCTAAACTCATTCGGCGTCTGCCCAAACGCTTTTTTGAATTGTTTGTCGAAATAGCTTTGATCCGCGAACCCGGCTTCATTCGCGACGTCGGCAATCGGACGAATACTTTGACGCAGGAGCTTCGCCGCATTCGCCAGGCGGACATGATTCAGGTACGAAACCAGCGTCATGCCCGCGACCTGTTTGAATGTTCTCATAAAACCCGGAACATTCATTCCCGCGAGTCGCGCCGCTGAATCCACCGAAAGTTTCTCCGCTGGATGGGTATTGATGTGATCGAATAATTTTTTCAGCCGCAACGAACGTTCCTGTTGCCGCAGAAACTCCCACTGCAGCAGTTCCGATGATTCGAAACGCTGTGTCAGGTGGAATAGTAATTCCAGAAAATAAGCTTTGCATCCCGCTCGATAAAATTGGTGGCGTTTCGGCGCAAAATAACATTCCAACAAGCTCTTTATAACTCCATACGAGAAATTTGCGTTCATATCGCCAGATCGCAAAATATGCGGCCGGCGGTCCAATTTGGAATAAAAGGGCAACAAAAACGCATAGTCATGCGCCGGTGAACCCAGGCTGTAAACAAATTCGGGCAGAAAGCTGATTACCACCGCGCGGGTGTCGAACCCTGTGAAATCGACAACATGATGCAGCTTAAGATTATCGACCACCAGTAAATCACCCGCCTCCAGTTCCACTTCCTGATCGCCCATTTGAAACCGGGCCGGACCATCGAGCGATAGAAAAAGCTCCAGGCGTTCGTGCCAGGTTGCGCCCCGGGTGTGCCGGTGTGAGGTGTAGTGAAACAATTTGATCAGGAGCGGAAATTCCTTATCCAGTTCGACGTCGTAGTGACCTCTCGAATCAAGCTGTGCTGCAATGTCGTGCGGCTCAAACCGTAACTGAGCAGCCGTTTCCAGAAGCATTTGCCATCCTGTCATGATTCAGGATGGATTGATCTATTTCCTGTTCGCGTCAGAGGAAAGGTCGAACATCCAGCGACAAGGTATTTCGATAGTTGCAGACGGCTATGACTATGGTTTTTCTTCATTTTAGGACGGAATTCGAAGCTATGGCGTCCCTGATGCATTAGTCAATCGCGCACCGTTTCATCGAAAGATTCGATCCAATCCCGCGTTGGAAAGCAAAAGCGATTTCATCGTAGCGGTATAAAGTTCATTGTTGATCGCCCGCAGGCTGGCAACAGCCTTGCGAAGATCCTCCGCGGTGGTTGATTGCACAAAGAAAGATTAAGACTTTTGATTTCATAAGAATAATTCCCAAACCGGTAAATAATTTATCCGCCTGTTCCTCGGGGGGCCTCTCTTTGAGGAAGTGCGCACAAGTTGGTGAGGACTGCCAGATCGGACGCTGCGGGCGAACCGGGGACGCAGTATCGCCGAGCCCGGGCCTGCCCGACTAAAGAAGACGCGGGGCCTTTTGCTGATGCTGTGGCTATTCGATTGCGCGCAGTTAGTGTGTCGCTTCGAACTCAAACGCGGTCGCCCGATATTGGTCGGCAAGCTGCGTCAGCACTTCATCGGTTTTTTCCAGGGTTTCTTTTCTACGCTTTTGTGCGTCAGCGTTGCCTGCGCTGTTAACAGACAGGAGAGCCAAATCCAGTCTTACTTCGGCCTGTGTCCACTCTTGCCAGTTAACGGGTCGAGGCCCGCGTGCCGTCTGGCAACCAAAGGTTCATATACCAATCGACCACAGTATTTGGCGGAATTAGTCGAAGTGGCTGATAGGCCAGCTTGATTAATTTCGAGAGTACCACAGGTATTCTGCCAGAAGCTTCCCATCGAACAATTGGACCGGTTGCAGCGAGATAGCGAAGCAAAGCAGCGCGACGAATGCTATCTGCCCGCCGCCGCATTTCCTCGAATCCGTTGCCATGCGGAGCCAGCCTATTAGTTTAGCTATAAAAGTCAATTCAGCTGACCTTGAGCCGCCGACAGTTTCACGTTACCGGTGGCAGTGTCAAAGCAACGGCATTGCGAATGAGCCAATGAAGGGAAGTTTATTGAGCAATGTTTATGAGGAAATGAGAGTGGTGCGCGAGGCGGGAGTTGAACCCACAACCTGCGGCTTCGGAGGCCGTTACTCTATCCAATTGAGCTACTCGCGCAAAACAACCAACGCCCCCACGGTATTCCAAAGAAATCGTAGCGGCAAC
>JAQGOX010000673.1 GCA_028293365.1 Verrucomicrobiales bacterium
CGTCCAGATCAATGTAGTTCGCCATCGCCGCGAAACTTCGTCCGCTGTAATAAAGCAGCGACGCGAGGGCTGCCATCAAAAGACCCCCGATCGCGATTGAGACCATGAGCTCGACTAAAGAAAGTCCAGCGCAGGCCCGTCTCGGGTTGCTTTTAGTAGTAAACATAGTTCTGCACGCCGTATTTGGAGACAAATGTGGTCATATCTCTCTGGCGCAGTCTGTTTCCGGAAAGCCATTGCAATGATACCGTAATCTGTTTGAGATCGTTGCTATAGGCCTCTGAAACAGGCGCCTGGACGATCGAAACCGTTCCTGTATATGTAATTCCGGCGCCGCTCACGAGTCCCGTACTGGAACTATTGGTCATCTTGTAGAAGACCTCCGTAAAATTGGTCGGGATGAAACCGTTCGAGGTTACCTGGGACCAGGTATAAAGCCGGAGAGTTTCCATCTTTTCCTCCATGATCTGAGTTGCCCGCAGGTTTTCCCGGCTTAGCCTCACAACACCAAATCCCGAAGACATCGCGGCATACAGGGAAAGAAAGACCACTCCGAAAATCGCCAGTGCCACAAGCACCTCCATCATCGAGAATGCCGATTTGCGCCGGTCAAAAGTCCAATTGGAATCCAATTTCATGTTTGCAGTTCTGCGTTCGTATCTCCACAACCAAGCAGGTTTCCTGCCGGGACCTGTTTATCGGCTATTTATAGGGTAAACAGAAGCTTAATTGCGAGTGTGTGTGGACTTAATGGACAGTCAGATTATCAGATTGCACTCGATCGATTTCATTTAGTTAAAGTGTTTTGCGAAGCGTTGAACAATAAAGTTTTGGACTGAGTCTAGATGGAATAGAGTCGCAAGAACCTATTTAATAGAGCCATAGAGATCGGTTGTCGGATTTTTTGGAAAATGGAATTTTTCCCTCCCGGATGGATGTCTCTGCTTTTTCCAATAGTTTTTGCGTAGGGAACCCATTGAATGTGAAGCGTCGAACCTCTTGAGATCGCAATATGAACAAAGCGAAACGGTGCGTCCCTGACCGAGCTTGAAAATTTTCTCTGAAATGAGGGGAGAGATTTGGCGGGTTTGGCCTAGTGCTGAACGGCACGGCGGTTGCTGTGGTAACGGAGGTGAATATGAAGCTATTTAACTCTCCAGACAGTCAGTCGAGCAATAGAGCCTTCACCTTGCCGGAAATTCTCGTATCAATGTCGGTAGTGGGCTTGTTGGTTTTATCATTGTTTGGGGGACTAAGTTCCGGCATGAGCGCCGTCAAAGCGGCACGCGAGAATCTAAGGGCGACGCAAATCCTCGAAGAAAAGATGGAGGTTTTTCGCGCGTTTAGCTGGGATCAGGTCACAACCAATGCCGCAAGCATACCGACCAATTTCCTCGCCTACTTTTACCCCACGAATGTTGCCGGCACCACCAATGTGGATTTGTCCAAAAGCGGGACAGTGTACACCGGGCAAGTGACCATAGCGAACTGCTCATTCACCGAAAGCTACAGCAATGACTTAAAGAAGATTACCGGCACGGTCACCTGGCAATCTGGTTCCGCGCTGCATCAACGCACCATGGACACAATGGTGTCGCGCTTCGGCATGCGGAATTATCTGTATTGAAACCGATATGCGTTTTTTTTCAGTAAAACTTGGTTTGCGGAGCCCGGGGAAACTCAGTCGCGCCTCTACGTTGATCGAATTGATGGTGGGGTTGGGAATCGGTTCCGTGATTCTCGCCGGCCTTGCGAGCCTCTCCAGTTATAGTGCCCGAACCTTCGCCGCACTGGCGAACTACGCCGACCTCGATCAGAATAGTCAAAGCGCCCTTGATCGGATAACCAAGGAAATCCGGCAGGCGGACGGAGTATTATCCTACAACACCAATCAGATTATCCTGACGAACAAGCTTTATTCCCGCCGGGTCAGTTTCACTTACAATCCAGTAGCGCAAACGCTCGTCGCCACCAACGGAACGGTGGAAACGTATCTCACCAAATGCGAAAATTTTTCCTTTGGTTTCTTCACCGATGTCACGGTTACAAATACTTTTGACCAATATCCCGCCACTGGCACAAACGACTTGAAGATGATTCAGGTTAGCTGGCGCTGTTTTCGAACGGTAATCGGCCAACGGAATACCGAAAGCATACAGTCCGCCAAAATAATGATTCGAAAACAATGAAAACTTTAAGAACAAGCCGGGCGAAGTCCGGTGAAGAAGGTGCTGTACTTCTGACAAGCCTTGTGATTACTGCGATTCTCGGAATCGGCTTGGGCAGTTACCTCCGGTTGGCGAGCAGCCAGTATCGGGCCACCGCCTGGTCCGCGAATTATAATGCGCTCATGCCAGCGATCGAGGCCGGCTGCGAAGAGGCTTTGACCCAGGTTTATCGGCATCCCACGAATCTCAACGCTGACGCCTGGGGTGCGACCACTAATCTAGCGCTTTCGAATTCGATTGTTTTGACCAACAGATGGTACACCAAGTCGCGGACATTTGGTCAGGGGCGCTACGTCGCAGCCGTTTCCTCGGCGATCCCCCCCGAGATCATCGTGCAGGCCTACTTTCTTAAACCTGAGACCTCCATTGAAATGGCTCGAAGCGTTCGCTTAACGACTGTCGGAGGCGCTCTTTTTGCCAAAGGAATGGTCGCAAAAGCGAACGTGGGTTGGGTGGGAAATATTTTATCTGACAGTTTTGATTCGAAGAATACGAATTACAGTGTCAACGGCCTCTATTCCGTCGCAAAACGTCATGACCAGGGTTCCGTGGCATCAGTAAACGGCACGATCTCGCTGGGTGGTGGAGTTATTTATGGTGGTGTTGCGACAGGACCCGTGGGCAGTGTTTCCGGCGGAAGGGTGGGGGACGCGGCCTATATTGCCGCGGGAACCGCCGGCATTCAAAGCGGCCATTACGTCAATAACCTGAATATTTCCTTCCCGGATGTGGCCGCGCCATGGGCTGGCGGTGTCTTTGCCCCACCGGCGGGCACGGGCACGAATTCATCCTACACTCACGTGCTGCAATCCGGGAATTACCAATTAAGTTCGATCTCGAACGGCGAAAAAATGTTGGTGCTCGGACAGGCAGTACTTTACGTCACCGGCTCGATCGACATGCAGGGCCAGTCGCAGATTACGGTCGGAAGTGGCGGAGCTTTGAATCTTTACGTCGGTGGAAGTTGCGATTTGGGCGGGAATGGTGTGGTGAATAACAACAATGACGCCACCACATTTGCCCTCTGGGGGCTTCCGACTTGCACCAGCATTACAATGCACGGCAACGCGGCTTTTACCGGGACCATCTATGCGCCCGAAGCTAATTATGACGCGGGAGGCGGAGGCAACAACACCTACGATTGCGTCGGTGCTGTCATCGTTAACAGCGTAAGCATGAACGGGCATTTCCAGTTTCATTACGATGAAAATCTGGGGCGCAGCGGTCCCTTCAATGCCTACGTCCTGAATTCCTGGAACGAGATTTGGAACGAGCTTTGAGCTGAGCTCGTTGGGACAAGCCACGAGTTTTGTGGGATCTGGCCCACCCGGATTTCCATTCCCCCCCCCCGCGCGTACTCCGGGTTGCGCGTCCCCAGGCAATCATCACAATTATCCTCCGTGTCGAGGGCAAGGACTCGCGGCAGAAGTGGCGGGTTGGGCTGCGATCAA
>JAQGOX010000857.1 GCA_028293365.1 Verrucomicrobiales bacterium
GCTGGGATTATGATTTTGCTTTCGATGATGATGGTAAGCGAAGTTAAATATCCGTCGTTCAAAAAACTCGACCTGAAATCGACCCGTCCGTTCACCAAACTTGTAATTGGAGCGCTTTTTTGTGGCTTACTCTTAATCTTTCGCAATAAGATTTTACCAGTGGTTCTCCCATTGTTTTTTACCGCATATTTGATTTATGGTTTTGTCCGCCCGAGGATTTCGCGCCAAATCCGTCGGGAAATTGAAGACGAAGATGAATACGATCAGGATTAACTAGTTATTGCAGCGATGGATTTTTCGTCACTTCTCTTGGCGTCTTTCACGGGTCTCGTGAGCGGCTTCCTGATTTGTATCCCTGTAGGGCCAATCAACATCACGATCATTAACGAGGGGGCCAAACGTGGTTTCCTCTGGGCATGCCTGATTGGCATCGGAGCAATGGCCATGGACCTGATTTATTGCTCCCTGGCGTTTGTTGGATCTTCCGGACTCTTTGGCTCAAGAACGTTTCGCGCGATCATGGAACTGTTGAGTTTCCTATTGATGATCTGGCTGGGAATGAAATATCTCGTGGCTCATGATTTGCCCGAAACAACTCCGACTGTCGAGGCAGTCGAGCATAAAATTCATCCGCACACTGCGTTCATGATTGGGTTCGTCCGTGTTTTGGGCAACCCAGCCGTGCTCCTCTTTTGGATAACGCTTTCAGCGACATTCATTTCTCATGAGTGGATTTCTGACACACTTGTAAGCAAGCTAGCGTGCGTTGGTGGAATTTCAGTCGGCGGATTGACCTGGTTTACACTGCTGAGCTATCTGGTTTCGCGTGGCCATGGCAAGTTCTCGAGGAACACGCTGGTGAGAATGTCGCACGTTTCGGGAGCATCTCTCCTTATCGTCGCATTTTTTATCGGGATACGCCTTGTAAAAATGTTGGCTGCCCACAAAGGAGGATAGAAGAAACGATGGGATCCGCTTCCAGCCGGAAGCCCGCGCGGTTGTGGCCCTATGCCGCAAAACGCCTGAGAAACTTTAGTGCGACCGCGAAATCCTTGGGCATCGGTGAATCGATCGTCACGCTTTCACGTGTCACCGGGTGAGTCACGGTGAGTTGGCTCGCATGGAGACCGAGGCGTCCCATGAGGGGCAATTCTTCGCGACCGGCCTTTAAATGATAGTTTTTCTTGAGCGATGAAAGCAGCAAGGGTCGGCCGCCGTAGGCTTCGTCCGCCAGAACAGGCAAGTGCACACTCATCAGATGAACTCGAATCTGGTGCGTTCGCCCGGTAAAGGGCATGCACTCAAGCAACGTGTAACCTTTGAACCTCTCCAATACTTTGAACGCGGTGCGTGACCGTTTTCCGCTCTTTTCGTCGACACGAATGAATTGCGGCCGGGTTGGATGAGGAGCAAGCCTCGCGTCCACTTCGAATTCATCTTTTTCGGGAGAGCCTTGAGTCAGTGTAATGTATATTTTGCCAGTTTTCTCGATGCTGAACTGATTAGCGAGGTCGATGAGGGCCGGCTTGGTTTTTGCGAGAAGCACCACGCCGCTTGTTCCGAAATCAAGCCGATGCGCGTTTGCGAGATAGGTGATTTGGCGTTCAGTTGCCCACGAAGCGCCGCGTGCCACATCGCGATGCAAAAGCTTCATGAGGTTCGCTCGCTCGGAATCATACCGATCAGGCGAGATCAGCAGGCCCGATGGTTTATCAATCGCAAGGAGGGACGCGTCTTCATACAAAACGCGGATTTTCCAAAACTCTTTGGTTTCCGGAGACGAAAGTTTTATGAGCGGTTCCATGATCGATCAAGGTGGGAAAAATACTTTTCCACCGCAGGCCCTATTTCAAAGTGCCGCTCCGCGAGTCATTCGAATCACTGCTCCGATTGCGCCAGTTTGTCGTCTCCAGGCAATTGGATGCGAGCAAGATCCATTTCGTGGCGGAACCAGTCACTAAAAGCTTCGCTCTGTTTGCTTCGGCGCAAACTGGCGAGATATGCGTTAAATTCTGACTGCATCGCTGCATCCGAAACTGGCTGCCGAGAGCGCAAATAAACCACGAAACCTCCGTCGCGGGAATTGATGAACGAACTCACTTGTCCTTGTGAAATCGACTGGGCCGCATTCTTCAGAGAAGAAAAATCCCCCTTTGACTCAAATTCCGGGAGTGATCGAGTCGTCGCCGAGAACGGAGGTAATTTGGTCAAAACAGCTTTTGCAGCAGTGGCCGCCTGCTCAAATGTTTTACCCGATGCAATGGCGTTGGTCGCTGTAGATTGAAACTCAATGCCAGCGGCACGTGCCATCATTTGCGCCTGGTTTCGCCGGTAATCTTCTGTCACTCGTGAACGGATGCTATCCAGGCCTGGGAGTTCGCTAGGGATCTTTTTATTAAATCCGATGACATATACTCCGTCTTCGCCAACGACAGGCTGTTCGGCGAATGGCTCCTGCGGCGTGAGGGAAAACGCAATGCGGGGAAAGTTCTCGGGAACATTCAATCCTTGAGGTGATTCAAACTCGGAGAATGGAGCGCTGACTTTAACCGAGAGCTTCTTGCCCGATGCAAGCTTTTCGAGGTCTGCTGGTGTGCGGTTTTGCAGTTCAGCAAGTTCAGTGGCGAAACCGATCGCATCTTTGCGGGCTTCCACCAGCGCAAATTGGTCTCGCATTTGGCTCTTAATTTTATCTTTGGCTGCAGTGGCGGTCATTACCTGACCGTTGGTATCGGTAAAAGAATTCGCTCCGCGTTGATTATAAAACTGGTCAATTTTAAGGGACAGATTGGTTTCCTGTGCGACCCGCGCATCCGCTCGGGCGAGGTAATTCGAAACTGGAAACTCCACGTAGTTGACCTGAACGCGCTCTGGAATCCGGTAGGTCGCCTGTTGATTTGTATAGAAAGTCGCGATCGCTGCCGGATCGATTTTAACGTTTGCCAGATAGTTCGAACTCGCGAAGGTAACAACTTCGGTTTCCAATTGCTCGTGCTCACGGCGAAATTCGCTTTGTGCCTCCTGTGGTGTAACAAGGCGGCCAGGCATTCCCGCCAAACTGACCAGATGCCCGATTGCAACTTCATTGCGAACGAACCGCTGGAAATCTTCCGCAGTCAAGCCGTGTGCGGGCAGTTGATCCTTCACGAACCGGTTATAGGATTCGAGTTGAAAGGCCTTCTGATCACGGTCTTTAAATGCTTCGCGGATCCAGGCTGCGACCGCCTCGTCGTTCACCTTGATTCCATATTGACGCACTTTCTCAATCAGCAACATGCGATTGCGCGTTTCTTTTTCCACCAGGTGAAGCATTCGGGCGGTTTCGTCATCGCTGGCCCAACGTCCTTCGGAAAATAAATATCGCAGTTCTGCTTCGCGGTAAGCGTCCGAATATTCGCTGCGCATAACCGGGCGCCCATAAATTGTTCCCACTCGCGCGTCTCCTGAACCGGAAGGAAGTCCGCGCGAATATTTTGAATTCGGGTTGAAATAAACCACGAAGCTGACGATTACAGCACTGCTGATCAGAAGCCACAACCACTTCTGGTGCCTGCGAATATTGGTGAACATAGCAATTTTTTAAGGGAGGCAAACTAATCATCTAGTCAAGGCATGGTCAAACGAAAACCTTCACTTAATGAGCCAATTCACCTCGCGTCTCTGGTTTTCGGGATCCCGGGTTTACGATCCGTGCGTAAAATTTGTCTTCAGTTGTCGGGACGCAAGCCGATTAAGATCTTGCATTCGAACGCAGTCCCTTGAAAATCCAGCAAACCAAGCATGACGCATTACCAAATGAGTTCTAATCTGAAACGCCTCCTTGTCACCGCACCACTATGGTCCTCAATGGCTTATGGCCTCGGATTGCGAATTCCCGACCAGGATGCCGAGGCGATAGCCCGGGGGAATGCGTTCGCCGCAACCGCAGATAATCCAGCCGCTGTCTATTATAACCCGGCCGGGATCACGCAAATCCCCGGCCAACAGATCAGCGTGGGTGGTTATACGATCAATCTGCACTCCTACTATACGTCACCAAAGGGCAACGACACGGAAACAAAAAGTAAGATCGCCATGGTGCCTGAGATTTTTTACACCGCGAGCTTCAAGGAATATCCGATTTCGGTTGGCTTCGGCTTTTACTCACCCTACGGATTGGGGTTGGAATGGCCGGATAACGACACTTTTCATGCTTTGCGTGGAAAAATGGAGTATTTGACCATGAACCCGGTCGTTGCCTGGAAGATTTGTGATACCCTGAGCATCGCCGCCGGGCCTACTTTGAATTACGCCAAGACTGATTTTCGCCAAACGTTGCTTCCCAACGGGAATGGGCAAATACGCTTTAAAGGAGACGATACCGATGCAGGCTTCAATGCCGGAATTCTCTGGCATCCGCTGACGCAGCATTCGTTTGGCTTTAACTATTTTAGCGCAACCAAGATTAACTTTGACGGAGATGTTTGGGTTAAAGGCGCCGGGCCGAGTGCGACGGCAAGTGCTTCCGCCGAGTTTAAATTGCCGCAACATTTGGTCGCCGGTTATTCGTTTCGTCCCACGGAAAACTGGAACCTCGAATTCGACATTGATTGGACCGATTGGGATTCTTTGAACACCGTGACGCTCGTTTCTCCGTTGGGAAACAAACCGTTGCCATTCAATTGGAAGTCTTCGTTTTTGTATGAATTCGGCGTAACCCGTTATTTCGGCGAAAAGTGGAAGGTGAGTGCCGGGTATATTTACAGCGAAAACTCGGTACCTGAGGCAAATCTTACTCCTCTGGTTCCCGATTCTGATCGCCATATATTCAGCGTCGGTGTGGGTCGGCAGTTCGAACACTGGTCATGGAATGCAGCCTATCAGCTCGCGTGGGGGCCCGAGCGCGATGTTACCGCGTCGAACCCACTGACCTTTCCAATTGGCAGTTCTGCGAATGGCCGATACACTTTTCTTAGTCATGCCCTTAGTTTTAACACCGGTTATCGCTTCTGAGCCAGTCCTCCTGGAGAGGAGGCGGGTTTTAATAGTCGATGACGAAGAAGGGCCGCGCCAATCGATACGCGCGGTTTTTAAAGAGCATTACAACGTCCTGATGGCCGATAACGGGACCAAGGCGATTGAGCTCGCCCGGGAATCGAATATCGATGTCGCAGTTTTGGATATTCGCATGGTCGGAATGTCGGGGATCGATTTGCTCGTGCGCCTCAAGGCGATCGACCCGGACATGCAGGTGGTCATGCTGACCGCCTATGAAACGGTTGAAACTGCCCGTCAGGCGCTGCGATTGGGTGCCTGCGATTATCTAACGAAGCCATTTGACATCACCACGCTTCGTGAAGCGATTAAGACTGCGGTTGAACGACGCGTGGTTTCAGAGCAGATTCGCACTAACAACCATAAACTGCGTGAACTTCAGGAGGAGGTTCAGAAACAACAGATTCGGCACGACCTTGCTCGCAGCCAGACTGAAATTTACGCCAGTATCATACACGACATCAATGGTCCGCTCACGCTGATATCCGGGTTTACCGAAGT
>JAQGOX010000861.1 GCA_028293365.1 Verrucomicrobiales bacterium
AGTGCGCCAAAATAATGATCGAACGATCGATTTTCCTGCATGAAAATCACCACATGCTCCACGTCCATAATGGAACCAGTAGCGTTATTGGCCGGAATGCTTAGGGCTTTGGCGATGCTTGATGGAACAATCGAAAAAGCGGTAGTTGCACCCAGCGCTCCCGTCGCTAATTTCAGGAACCTGCGCCTGGGAATCTCCGTATGAGGCTTCGTCTTCATTGCTGACCCAAATGATACAGATTGGGAGGAGGCCAGCAATTCCAGACCTGTACCATTAAGCTCAATGCTTCACTGCGAGTTCCAAAATTCTGCCGGACGGGCCGTAGGAGGACGCGTTATTTGTACCGCGCGAATATTCTGCGATATAGATTTTTCCTTTTCCACTCAAATGCACATCGATGGGACGTCCCAGTGGTTTCAGCACAGTTTTAATTTGGGCTTCGTAGAGACCCTGCGAATTCTTCTTAAGTCGCGCCTGGAGTAGATCAAATCCGACATTGTCTTTCGGGGTGCGAATGAAATTGCCAAATCGGGTGAGTAGAAATGTGCCGCGATAATCGGGCGGAAAATCGTCGTTCAGGAAAACGATCCCGCCGGGGCAGGAATGAGGATCGAAGGTGTAGATTGGTTTGCCATCGTACCCACCATCTGGACCCATATTCGCGATCGGCAAAGTGAATTCCAATCCGGCCGGAGCATCGGGGCTGTGGGCGTACGCTTTATTGGTCCAATTGGAGAATTGATACGGAAAGCCATAGTGCTTCCCTTTTTCGATCAGGTTTAGCTCCTCCGGTGCGTCAGCGTCCGGTCCATTTTCGGTAGCGATCATTTCTCCTTTGTCATTCCAGCAAAAACCGTAGGCATTGCGGATACCGTGCGCGATGTTCTCGATTTCGGGTTTTTCTGAGTGTGGATCGAGGCGCCAGATCGACGACGTCAGAGCGACTTCGCCGCCCTGGAAAACATTGACGTCGCCGCCCGCCTGGTTTGCATCCGTCCTTGCGCCGTTTCCGGCGTAGAGAAACCCATCCGGTCCGAAGGCAATATTCTCCATTCCATGGACGTAAGCGGTATTGCCGGGGTAGGAGACTTCGAACCAGGGTTTGGGATCGGCCGGATCGCCTTGAGTTGCTGGCTGAGTTCGATAAATAGTGACGCGATTTTGAATGGGACGCTCGGCGTGGTTTGGCTGGTTGGATGCGATGTAAAGGCGTTTTTGATCGTCCAGAGCCAAGCCCAGCACAAAAATCGGTCCCCCCACGTCCCCTGCCTTGTGGTCCAGATAGCGTTCAGCCCAGAGGATTTGTTTCAAATAGCCACTGGATGGCTGAAGCCGCCAGACATCCCCGTTCTCGCAGAGCAAATAAATAATGTCACCTTTGCCATCGCTCGCCATCCGCACGCAATGAGTTGGGGTGCGCACTACTTCGCGCAATGTAAATCCATCCGGTGGCGAGGGCAGGGGAGGATAGACGCTTGCCGCCTGCAAAGCCTCGAATGTTGGATAGCGTGTTTTCGAGCGAACTGATTTCACTTCATCGGAACTGATCGGTTCGCCTGTATTGCCCCAGGCGCCCCGAACGTATGTCAAGAGATCAGCGACCCCAGCGTCATCGAGTGCGACAGGAGGCATGGCTCCAGCATATTTTTTCCCGTTCACCGAAATCTCGCCGGTCAGTCCTTCGCAGAGGATGCGAATGCTCCGATCTTTATCCGCCAATAGGAAATCAGACTTCGCCAATGGAGGAAACGTGCCGACCACCCCTCGCCCATCCAGTTGATGGCAAATGAAACAGTTTTTAATATAAAGCTGCTTGCCGCGTTCGGCAGATTCCTGGGATTGCCCGTGGACGCTCAGCGCTGCGAGGCCCATTGTGGCTGCGATTACGAAAAACAGACTTTTTACCGATAGATTTACGCGGCCCAGCAAATGGAGGGAATTCATAAGAGATAGTTTGGTCGTCTCGCTTGAATTAACATGGAATGTTTTTCGAATGATGGATCAGAGTATGGTGAACCCAAAACATGCATTGATGCGCTGAACGAGCGAGCGTCGACGTGCAGCCGCCACAATTCCACGTCGTGAATAGAGCTTTTCCTTTTCAATCAGATACATGAGGTCGCATTTAACGAGAGTTTCCCAATCGAGACCGTCCGCCCCGTTCAGTACAACCTCGTTTTCGCGCGCGGGGCGTCCTGCACGCTGACTTGATCCAATCAACACGTTAACTAACGGAGCTCTCGCGACTCTGTCAGGATGACTAATAATAATCGCCGGGTGAGGGCCAGCTTCTGCAAAATCACATGTCCAGATTTCCCACTGCTTCATTCTGTTTCAATCTTCAGACTTGAAGCTTTCGCAGTGCTTCTTTCGGCCTGATTGTTGGTTTTGTTGTATAGATGACGAAGCGATCCAGGAGGAAATGACAATGAGGCGAACGATCGCTCCTCTGCTTCGAGAATCCGCAAGCCGGCTCGGACGACCTCACTCGAATTGTTGTAGCGTCCGCTCGAAACCAGGCGTTCGATTAACTCTTCAAAATGGTCGGTTAACGCTATGTTCATGGTAAAGCAGTATCGGATTAGATAGCATCTATTGTCAACTATCATGGCTTCGGTGCCCGGAACTCATTTACAAGTTTCCCGTCTGCGCCATTCCAAATCCGAAGAGTTCCGTCCAAACCTCCGGCGACGATGGTTAATCCGTCGGCGGTTGCGGCTGCGGTATAAACATAATCAGTGCTTCCTGACATGGATCGAATCTTTTTCCCCTGGTCATCGACGATTTGGATCTGGCCGTCTCCTGAGGTGAGCAATGCCTGATTACTCAGTCCGATGAACCCAACGGACGTTACTTCTTTCCCAAAGCCTTCAACATTCTTTCTCCGCTCGGACGAAACAAAATCCCAGGTTTTGGCGACGCCGTCTGCTCCGGCGGTGAACAAAGTCCGTTCGTCGTGCTTCCAGGCTACGCCAAGGACATGATGCGTGTGCCCTTCCAGATTCTTTAATACCTTTCCGGTTTCAAAATCGAGGACGCGCGCAAAGCGATCCGCGGAACCCGACGCCAGATATTTTCCGTCTGGTGACAAATCGAGCGCTACAACTGAGTCACTGTGAACGTTCTTAAATTCCCTAACCAGGCGCCCCGTTCTTGTATGCCATACTTTGATTTCGCCATCCCGGCTTGGCTCACCGCCTCCAGAAATCAGGAATTTGCCGTTGGCTGAAAAGCGCAATGCATTGACGCGATCCGCCAGAGGGGAATCGTCGTTCCCCGTACCGATTGTCCGTTCGAGTTTCCATTTGGGGTTCAAATCCCAGGCTACCGTTTGGCCGTTGGCAACCACAACAAGTCTTCCGGCTGAATCAAAGAAAACAGTATTAAGACTGCTGACAGTTTTCGTGACGACAGAATAGAAGGCCCCGGATTCGGCGCTCCAGGCGCGCAAAGTGCCAGACTCGTCCGCAGTGATCAATAAACTGTTGTCAGGTGAGAAGATTATATTTGTAAAGGGCTTTTCGGATTCCGCCGAATTCTTTCTCGCAATCGTCAGATCACTTTCCGCGTTAGCCAGTTCCCGGATTGCGCGATCGATCCCGCCTCTAATCAGGGGCTCCGAATCCTTTGACTTTTGCACTGCTTCCGACGCCAATTTCAACTCGTGTTCGCCTGCCAATTTGGTGATTTGCACCGGCTTGAGCGCATTATCCGCGTCGATAATGGCTTTGCGTGCCGCGATTAGTTTTTCAGTGACTGCCTTCCTTTTTTCTTTAGTTTCAGCGGGCAGCTTATCGAGGAGAGATTTGGTTTCAGCCAATAGGTTGGTCGCCGCTTGCATTACACTTTTATCGGGACTTTTCGAATCCTGTTCCGCGCGGAGAAATTGCTCCACCAGTTTTCCGACCTCCGGTCCAAATTCATTAAGCGCTTTCAAAGAATCGCGTTCGAGTGAAAGAGCGTTCGTTCGCGCCAGTTGTTTTTCGACGAGAAGTTTCGTGTTGGCAATATCCGCTTCGTTCGCGCGCTTTTGGCGGTCGAGAATTTCTGCATGATTAGTTTCGAACCGTTTCAGCGCTGCTTTGCGGAATTCCACTTCGGACCTGGCGAAAGTGATTTCCTGCTCCTGCGCTATTACGGCAGCCGTGAGTCGTCCGTCGCCTTTTATTTCAGCAACCTGTTTGCTGTCGGAAACCCGCCAGAGCCGAACTCCGGTGCCGATCGCTGCCGCAATGAATTTGCCATCCGGTCGAAGTGCGACGGCGGACGGTGTTGATCCGAATGCCACTTCAAATACTGGTTTGGAATCTTTGTTTTTCGTGAACTTCACCGTGTTACTGCTGATAATGACTGTGGAATCGATGCCATTGGTCGTGCTGCTTTCAACAGGGAATCCCAATTTGGGTGGCGATTTAAAACCACGCCAAATTTTAATTTCACGATAGCCTCCAGACGCGAGAGATTCTCCGTCCGGACTGAAGGCTAAAGCATTGACCGTATCCCGATGCGCTTCGGGTCTGCCTCTGCTCGTGTTCAGGCTTTCGTCCGTCAATTCCCCGGCAAGCCGACTGCAGACAAGGTCATAGACAAAAATTCGGTTCCCACGGCCGCAGGCGACGAAATGTCCGTCGCTCGAAAGGGCCAAGGCAAAAATAGCGTTTAACTGCGGTGGTAACGGTTGCCAGTCGATTGGACCGAGGCCCCGGACTTCTCCTTTAGCCCCTTGCTCAATCCAAAGGCGCAACAGCCCCAATTCTTCGGGCGTGAGAGGGTTTGCAGCCACTTTGTTATCGGGTGGCGGCATTTCCAAATCCGGGTCCAGGTGCGCTGCGGCACGAAGAATCAGACTCTCGGCAGATTTATCGGGAAGAACTCCGGGACCAGTATCACCCCCTTTGATCATCGATTGCGGGGTCTCAAGGATGAGGGAACCTTTGGCTTTGGTCTGGTTATGACAGGCGAGGCAATTCTGTTTTAGGATGGGAAGCACTTCCTTCTCGAAATCAACCGCACCAGCATGCTCTATTTTCGAAATGGGAATCGGCTGGAGCGTGGTTGTCGCGTACACCGACGGCGTGAGGCACGAAAATACCGAAAGTAGCAAACAGCACAATTTACTCAAACTGTTCATTTAGCCTGTGCAGTCGTGGGCGGAGCGGACACTTTTAGACTGATAGGATCGGAGTAAACCGTATATTCGGGATCCGGTCCGGGTGGTTTGGCGCGTTTTCCCCTGGCGAAACCGCGCAGCGCGAACTGGTAATTACCTGGTGCGAGCTTTTGTTGTGCAAGATCGATATCGAAAACTGTATTAGTCACTGTTCCAGCAATCTCAAACTCCTTCATATTTTCAAGCGCTGGAGTGCCAATCGGCGTGACTGCAAATGTGTCCATTTTGAATTCCGGCGCACGATCAATCATTAACGCAATGCTGACTTTTCCCGTTGAGGTTCCTTCCCAGGTTTTTTCCGGAAGCGGAAATATATGGATTGGTTCGGTCTCCGCAATAGTGCTGACCATATTTGCCGAGCATTCGCGGGAGAAAATCCGTTCGTTGGCGAAGTCCGCCGTCGTCCATACCAGCGTTGCGGCAACTGCCTGATGACTTGTTTTGGTGCCAGATATCTCGGCGGAGCCGAGAAGTTTTACGGGTGAGGATGCGTTTTCAATCGATTCGTCGCCGTGCAGGAGCACAGCGATACCACTTTTGCCTTCATCAATTCTGCCTATAGAAGACCGCACTCCTTTGGGCAATCCTTCCCAGGATAAATCGATTGGACCATTAAATCCATCCTGCCTTAGTGCAATCACCTTTACCGACACTGTACTCTTCCTTCGCAAATTCGTAGTCACGACCGCTATCTCCTTGCTGTCTTTTTGAGGAAGCGCGAGCGAAGAGGGGATGGTAACGAGCCGAAAATCGGGCTGAGGGCGGTGGATTGACAATCGATAGAGCGCTGGCGCACTTTCGCGGTTACGAGTGAACAAATCCTTGATCTCAATTCTATAAGTCCCGTTTGCTTTCGCTTCGAATCGACCATGAGGATCGCGAGATTTAGTGTTCAACTCGATGCCGCCAAAATTCTCGTCAGCGTCATTTAACTCGAGCACGTCGGCGGGCTCGTCCGATTTTCCGACCTGTTGCACTACTAGTAAGGGATCACTGGCAGATCCGAGCCGTTGCGAGATAAGTTCGAACCACCAGGTGTCACCTTTCTTTGCTTCGAACGTGAACCAGCTCGATCTTCGATTGCGATCGAATTCTCCGGCAATTTCGCAGGGTGGAGCAATTACCTGAGCGGTTATCGCCACCTGATTCGTTTGATCGGCCGCAATTAACGGCTGGTTTGGAAAGGCGAACGGAAAAGGTTTGGAAACGCCGTGTTCATTTTGTGCGCGATATTCATAGAGATCCAAACCGGCCCCGGCTGGAATTGCAAAACGGGCCTTGTTGACCGCGGAATTCGTTCGTGAGAGAGAAACTTCGATGGTGTCGAAACCATCGGTTCCCTTTTCCGATCCAGGAAGATTGTGGCCTATGATTCTGAATTTAGTTATATCATTCGATTCGATCGAGATCGGCCGCATCGAGTGGATTTGAGGTAAAACACCGATTGAGAATCGGTAAAAGAATTCCGGTCCGCCTTGGTATAAAGCGTCGTGAAGTCCTGCGTAAAAGACTTCATCATCCGGCAAAGTGAAACTTAATCCTCGTGAGGATCGACTGCGCGCGAGTTCGTGTCCCGATGAGTCACGGAGGGCGAAGATCGGTTCAAGCCTGGAATCAATTTCTCCGGCTTCACATTCGATGACGATGCAGTCGCCTTTGTGTGCATAGAATTTAAAGTAATCGATTTCGTTCGCATCGGTGTGCCCGTTTACAGTGCTGCCAAACGCGATCATCTTGGCATTTGGAAAA
>JAQGOX010000879.1 GCA_028293365.1 Verrucomicrobiales bacterium
GATATTGATAATCAAAGCACGGCCCCCACGTCAAATTCGCGCCCACCTTCAAATCTTCACCCAGGCAATGACGCATCATATCCGCGGCATGAACGCCCTCGGTCGGTTTCGTGTAGTGGGCGCAACCAGCGGCATGAATGTGGTGATCGCCCGACCACCAACCGAGTTTGGACGGATCGATCCAGCGTTCCACCTTGAATTCCTGTTTGCGCGTACCGGCAGAAACTTTAACGATTCGCCGACTCGTGATGGATTCCGGCCCGCGCGAGAATTCAAATGTGTAGGTACCATCCGGAAGCTTCACGGTCTCGCCATCGGCGCGGTAAACCTGAGGGTGAAAACCGAAATCCGGCGCGAGCCGTTTGGCTTGTGCCGGGTACACTCTTCCAGCCTGATCTTTAATGACAAACGATGCCGTGGTGGCCTCTCCGTTTTCGTCCCGAACCAGCAGCGTCACTTGACGCGCTGGCAATGCTTGAAACAGAAGATCGATTTCGTTGCGGAATCCGAGATCCTGTGTGCCCTGCCCCACATTAAACATTAATTTGGCTTCGCGCTTCCCGGCATCCCGACTGAAAAGCTGAATGACCCGGTATTCCAGATTGAGGCCACTCAAATTGCGCTGCATCGGTTGCTTGTCGAACATTTCCACTTCGAACCAAAGGTCTGAGTTCGGCAAGGATTCGCCCCGCTTCTTAAAATAACGGTCCGACGGAGTGCTAAACGCGCCCCCTTCAAACGACGATCGAGCATTGGGGCTGATTGCCTGCAAAACTGCCGTGACGCCAGCCTGATTCTGCACCTTCACCAGAAAAGTACGCCATCCCTGCTCCACGAGTTCGCATTTGGCATCTCCCGCAGCCACTTTCACGCGCGACTCCGGATTGATCTGTACGCCGGCGAGACAATACTTATCGAGTATTTGCTGAACCGCTTCCGACGAGGCACCACTGCGGGTGAGCAGCGTCTGCAGAGCCTGGCGATCGCTATCGGGTAACGGCTCGCCCACAGCTTCCAGTGTATCGAGAACGCGCCGAACCTGTGCCGCGAATGGCTGCCAATCGACCTCATCGACAATGGCAAGGGCTGCGATTGTATGGGAGGGCAAAAGCATCCCGACGATCGATAAAACCGCAAAAACGAAACGAGCATTCATAACGATTAGTCCAACTGCTAAAGCAGACGGCTAAAGCGGGCGCGCTGATCAGCCGGTGCCGTTTAAATGGAATCCCCAAAGCATTCCTAAATCACTCCTGACTTGCAAGCTTTGCGATAATCGCCGGAACATCGTAAACACAACCACCCCATGTGCCGCCGCCGATTTGCTGAAGGGCAGCCCAAAGCCGGGTTTCTTCAGGGAGCGCAACATTCGGCGCAATTTCTTTGTGTCGACTCCGACCTGCCAGAACACCTGCCGCCGCTTCGGGTGAAAGAGGTTCCTCGGCCGTTCCGATAAAATCCAGCGAGCCTTCGAGGGTATTTCGATCCACGATAATCCGGATCAAATCATTGTCCCGAAGTTTCCCGATGGGTCCATCCGCAAGTGCTTCGGGGCCGATATGTCCGATGCACGCGCCAGTCGATACTCCGGAAAAACGGGCGTCGGTTATCAATGCTACATGTTTTCCGAACGGGAGGAATTTTAAGGCAGATGTGAGTTGATAGGTCTCTTCCATGCCGGTGCCAAGCGGACCGCACCCCGCCAGAACCAGGATATCTCCAGACTGAATCCGGCCTTCTTTGATCGCAGCCATCGCCTGTTTTTCACTAGTGAATACACGGGCAGGGCCTTCTTTTCGATAGACGCCATCGGCATGGACGACGGAAGGATCGATGGAGGTGCTTTTGATCACCGACCCCTCCGGGGCAATATTGCCACGAGGAAAGGCCACAGTGCTGGTCAGACCGCGCTCTTTCGCCCGGGAAGGGGACATGATCACATCGTCAGGATCGACGCCGTCCTGATCCCGCAGTATTTGCCGAAAGCGCTCACGCCGCTCACTGCCGGCCCATTCGTTCAACACCACTTCCAAAGTTTTTCCACTCACGGTCATGACAGATGTGTCAAGGACACCCAACTTCCTCAGATGCAACATAACTTCCGGGACGCCCCCGGCGAGGAACACCCGGATAGTCGGATGATAGGTGGGACCGTTGGGTAAAACATCCACAAGTCGAGGGACCGCGCGATTCGTGCGGCTCCAATCTTCGACTGTGGGCCGGCGCAACCCCGCTGCATGAGCGATTGCGGGAATATGCAGCAGCAAATTGGTTGAGCCTCCGAACGCCGCGTGGACGGCCATTGCGTTCTGAATACTCGCGTCTGTGAGTATCTGTCGCATTGAGATACGATGGGCTTCCAGATGCACAACTGCGCGTGCTGATTGAACCGCAAGATCGGTCCAAACGGGCTGGCCTGAAGGAGCGAGCGCGGAATGCGGCAAGGACATTCCCAACGCTTCGCCGACAACCTGCGCGGTAGCGGCCGTGCCAAGAAATTGGCAGCCGCCTCCGGCCGATCCGCACGCACGACAGCCAGCGTCTGCCGCGTCGGCGAGTGAAATCATTCCGTGGGAAAATCGTGCCCCTAATGTCTGCACTTTTCCCGCATCTTCTCCATTCGTGGGCGGCAGCGTCACGCCACCGGGCACCAGCACGCAGGGCAAATCATGCATATGCGCAAGCGCCATCATCATCGCGGGAAGCCCCTTGTCGCAGGTGGCGATGCCGATCACTCCGGACCGAGTCGGCAAGGAACGCGCCAGGCGGCCGAAAATAGTCGCGGCATCGTTTCGGTAGGGAAGGCTGTCGAACATCCCGGTGGTACCCTGTGTCCTGCCATCGCACGGATCCGAACAATAGGCGGCGAATGGAACCGTCTTCAGTGCTCGCAACTCGCGGGCGGCGGCCTCAACCAACAGGCCGATTTCCCAATGTCCGGTATGATAGCCCAGAGCGATGGGACGTCCGTCCGGAGCGCGAACGCCCCCCTGAGTGCTGAGAATAAGAAACTGCTTGCGTCCGAGTTCCGCAGGATTCCACCCCATGCCCGCGTTTTGAGTCAGCCCAAAAATATCGCCGCTGGGGCTTTCGCGCAGCATTTCCGCCGTCAGCGGCAACGAGCCGACCGGTCCTTCCGCCTTCGTTTTGATGTCGAAAATATTCAGTTGGCTCGGCGTGGGCATGGACGAATCTGTCATAATTATCTCTCGCGATCAGTCGATGGGAAAATGCAGCTCAATTGTCGTGCCCTTGCCGATGCGGGAGTGAACCTTGATCGTTCCGTTGTGGGTTTCGACAATTTTACTGACAATGGCGAGTCCCAGACCCGTGCCTGTCTTTTTAGTTGTATTCAAGAGTGAACTAAAAGCGCGTTCCTGTTGCTCTTCATTCATGCCCTCGCCCGTATCCTTCACTTCGAGAACAGCGTGATTTATCTCCTCTAGTTTCGACAGGCGGGTGCTGATGGTGAGCGAACCGCCTTCGGGCATCGCCTCTGCAGCGTTCAGAGTCAAATTCAGCAATGCTTGTTCGAGCTGGGTCGAATCCGCCAGCACGAGCGGCAATTCTGGGTCGAGCTGCCGAACGAAGTGGATATTTTGATTCGATAGCTTGTGGCGGGTGAGCAGTGCCATATCGTCAACCAGCTTATTAAGGTTGACCGGTGCGAGATTAGGCTCAGCAGTTCGAGCAAAGTTAAGGATCTGCTCCACAATCTTATTCAGGTGATTCATCTTCTCACCCATCATCTCCGCGTCACGATTGCGCGGATCCCCCTCCGCGAACTTCAAATCGAGCGAGTGATAAAGCATCTTCATCACCGTTAGCGGATTGCGAATTTCGTGTGCTACCTCCGCAGCCAGCAGACCCAATGCAGAGAGCTTCTCATTCTGACGCAACTCTTCTTCAATATCGACAATCCGCTCGTAAAGACGCGCCTTCTCGATGGCAATACCAGACATTTCCGCGAGCGCCGAAAGAATTCTGACTTCCTCGTTGGAATAATTTCGCAAATCGGCCGTATAAACACTCAACGTCCCCATCGCTTTACCGTGAAAAACCAAAGGTACACTGAGAAGGGAAACCAACCCCTCACGCCGCGCCACCTCCACACTTTGATATCGGCTGGAAATCTGAACATTTTCCACCTGAATCGGTTTCTGACGGCGAACCACTGTACCTAGCAAACTTTCAGCAACATTCAAACGTGGTTTCGAAATATAAGCGGAACCGGCCCCGTGGGAGGCCCGTAATTCCAGCCATTCGCCCGTGGCATCCAGCATTAGCAGCGAAGCCATTTTGGCGCTCATCAAAATGCAGGCCTGGCGAGTTATCTCTTTTAGTGCGTCTCCCAGATTTAAAGTAGAGTTAATGGTCTGACCCACCTTGAGAAGCGATTCCAACAATTGCGCCTTTAGGCGGAGCTGCTCATAAAGCCATGTGTTGTGGATGACCTTTGCCGCTTGAATGGCGAGATCGCGCAAGAGTTGTTCGTCATCGGCGCTGAACGCGTCAGGCCGATCTGAATCCACATTGATTACTCCGCGATTTTCACCATTCACTTCGAGAGGGACCGCGAGTTCAGATCGAACCTGCGCATTCACCATGATATAACGTGGATCGGCCGTGACATCCCCAATCCGCGCTGGTCGGCCATGCTTTGCCACCCACCCCGTAATCCCTTCTCCGACGCGCAATTTTAAGGCAGCGCTGTTTTCGGGCAGACCGTGCGATGCCTGGATTTCCAGGAAGCCATTGGTGGGATTTACCAGGACCACCGAACCACTGGACGCACGCATGACGCGGACGGCTTCGGCTAAAATCAGTTGCAACGCCTCGTGAGGTTCCAGAGTGGAATGGATGACGTTGCTGACCTGGTACAGCAGCGCGAGACGATGATATTCACGTCGAAACGCTTCATCCGAAGAATCTGTCCGCGGATCTTCTGGGTTCATTTGAATCGCTGAGTGAGCAACAATCCGAGCCCACCAAAAGTAATATTTGGAAACCAAGCCGCCAGCCATGCAGGCATATAACCCCCGGATCCCAGAGCGAGCCCAAAACGCGTCATCACAAAAAACGCGAAGCAAATGGAGATACTGCTGGCAACCCCGATAAAAACATTTCGCCTTCCTGATAAAGCGCCGAACGGGAGTGCGATCGCAACCACGACCAGGCACGTCCAGGGTGCCGCGATCCGCGCATGAAGTTGTGTGCGCAGAAGCGCTTTATCACGTTCATTCAAGCTGCCCTGTGAGCGAAGATAGAGGATTTCTCGAATTGAAAGCTGAGGCCGCTTCGCCGCTTCGATACTGCTCATCCGATTGAACTTGAGTTGAACCTTGATATCCTCGGGAGTCTCGGTCAACTCGGGCAGCACCATCACATTTGTAAAGCTGCGCTCACCGGCACGCCTGAAATCCGTAAGCACCTCCGCATTTGCGGACTTGCGTTCGTAACTGGACGGATAAACCAGCTTCTGCACATCGTAAAAAACCCAGCAATCGTTACTTCGTATGCCTTGCCGCGCAATAAACTGCACCGTAGAACCATCTGGAAGCAGCCATTCAATCTGCGGATTTTTCAGTTCGCCGGTCGCGGGATTAAACGCGGTGATATTCCATATGCGGCCACCTTTCGCGTTTCGAAAATTAACAACCTGTTTCCAGCTCAGCAACGGGTCCCGTGCAACCGTTGCGCGATTGAGCACGTTTTCCGCGGCCTCGTTACCGTCTGCAACCACCAACTCATTGAGCGCAAACATTCCCAGACTGAAAACCAATCCGGTCGCAAAATAAGGGAGCGAAGCCCGCCACAAACTGATCCCCGCACTCCGAATGGCGGTCAATTCATGATGTCGCGCATGGTTGGTGAGCGTATACAAAAGCGCAAGCAGCAAGGCGACGGGTGCGATCGTGCCGAGCAACTCCGGCATTTTGATTAAATAATAATCGATCACGTCGTGCACGGTTAGATGCCTCGATTGAAAATCACTCAAGCTCGTAAACAGGTCGAAGGAAAGCCAGAAAAGCAGGAATCCGCTCAAACAGTAGAAGAGCGGCACCATCAACTCGCGTAGCAAATAGCGATCCAGCAAACGCATTGCCGCATACGCTAACGAGGGGCTGACGGCAAGGCAAGCAACAGGCTGCGCTCGTTCGCCCGCCAGACTGGGAAATGTCGGTGATTGGCTCATATGTTGTCTCTCCTTTTTTACGAAAGTTGACCCAGCGGGCGATATGTTCGTTGATGAAAAGGTGTCTCGGCGGCTGGCTGCGGATTGCAAATCCGCGCTCCGTTTTTGTGCATTCCAACTCCGGGAGCGATTCGTTGACGTTCGGTGGATGAACGGCGAACCCGGATGCTATCGCAAGTCCCAGGTCGACTTCAGTTCGTGAACTTCAAGTGAATTGATTTGAGCTGCCCCGCCTTTAGCAAAAACTTCCATCGAGCGGTTCTCCGAAGGGACTATAACGCCTGCAGACATGTACAATCGTCCGTCATTCCCAAAGATGTCGATGGATGTGCGATCAAGCATCAACCGGAGTCGGATTTTTCCATCCACAGGTTTAAGCTCCGCTTTTTGTCCTTCGCAGGCGATCTCCTGCTTCACTATGCTATAATTCACCGGCACGCCGCGGAGTTTGAACCCAAGTTCCGTTGCCATCCCGGGCTCGAATTCCACATTCAGATCGAGGAGTTCTCCAGTAATCTCTGCGAGCGGGTTTTCGCCTGGATTGAGCGGTTGAGCCTTTACTGAGCGAGAGTTGGCACGCAGGCCAGTATATTCTTTAACCGGGTTGGCCAGGAGCCGCGGACCATCTTCAGTCGTTCGCAGCGTAAGTTCGACCGGTAGTCCCATCATTTGATTGAACGGCATCCCAGGCGTGGCCATCGTGCCCCAGGGGACGAGAATGCGCCGGCCGTCTTCCGCAGGTATATCCGTATAGGTTTGCGAGGCATACCAAATATTCCCCTGGTGAAGTGTTTGTGGGCCGGATTCTGGAGTGAACTTTTGGCCGTCGAACTTTCCGACCAAATAACGCCCGTTGCCGCCATAAAATATCCAGCGCGTATTCTGCTGGTTGCCATCCAGGGCGATCTCGAAAAATTCGGGACACTCACTCGTGCCGGGAATGGTCACTTCGCTCATCCGTTTCCACTGTTTCAGATCTTTGGACGAGAAAAGCGCGTAGTCACTCTTGTCGAGATAAAGCGCCATGATCCATTTCTCTTCCGGGGCATACCAGATCACTTTCGGATCCCGGTTTTCCGCGGCAATATGGGTCAGTACCGGATTATGGTCGTATTTAATCCAGCTCCGACCCCGGTCATTACTATAGGCAATCCCTTGCGTGAACGGTTGGCCTGCCGCGGTGAAGATACAGACCAGCACTTTTTCTTCGCCAGTCTGAAAACCGGCGGTGTTCTTCCAATCGACCACAGCCGAACCTGAAAACATGGTGCCATGCTCGTCGGGATAAAGCGCGATTGGTAGTTCCTTCCAATGAACCAGGTCTGGGCTGACTGCGTGACCCCAGTGCATGTTGCCCCAATTCCATCCATAGGGATTGTGTTGGAAGAAAAGGTGGTATTCGCCTTTGTAGAAAACCAGCCCGTTCGGATCATTGTTCCAGCCGCGCCGCGGCGAAAAATGAAACTGAGGGCGCAGCTTCTCGGTGTAGAGGGATTCAGAGTTCTTGATGGCATCAGACTGATCGATGGCACTCAAGGCTGTAGAATCCCCGGGAAGCTTGTCCACCTTGACCGTCGCTTTCTTCCCCTGAAACGGCGTGACATCCATGAAGGCCCACCAGTCCGGATTCGAATCAGCCAGTTCAATCTCAAAATTGCGCGGAGGCTGGCCTTCCACGAGCACGCTCACCTGGCGCTTCGGCCCTCCCGTTTTTACAGGCAAATTCAGGTAACGATTCTTCAGCATGAGTTCGCGCGTCGCATTGGTGAGCAGGCCGGACGGTTTGCGATCGGTCTGCACGATATGGTCCACATTGATGTGTCCCCAACCGCCCGTGGCGTTGTCCACGATCTGGATGATGGCAGTTTTGCCATGAAACCCGCTTACGTCCCAACTGTCAGCTAACAGCGCCTCGGTGCCGCCCGGCTTGTCGTTCGGGCCAGTAGCATTGCGGACGGCCTTTCCATCAATGATCAGATTAACGCACGTCTTTTCAACGTCATTCCCTCCACCGATGAGAAAGCCGATGTAATTGCGTTCAATTTTAAATTCTGGCGACGTCAATGTTCCAGTGGACTTATCACCGCCATAAAACGAGTTGGCGAGCCCCTTGCCCTTGAAGCCATCCACGTGCATTTGGCCTGGAAGGGTGCCGCGTGCGGGACCAGGTCCAAAGGCTTCGCCGGTCGCTTTCCAATCCCCGTAATTCGTTCCTTCAAAATCAGCAATAAGAATGTCAGTTGATGAAGTGGCGGCATGGCTGCCGCAAATACAAAGCGCGCTCAGGGCCAGCAATGCTGCTGAATTTCTTACATTCTTCATAGTTATGAGTTCGTGTCCTTCGTTGCGTTCACGGTCCGAAAGTTTTGGTGGCCTGGATCTCTTGTTTGAACACCCCTTGTGATATAGATACATTTTTCGAAAGCTTAAAGGAGAAGTTGACGGGCGTGTCGAAGGAAACGCTGCCATAAAACGCCGGTTTCCCGAGAAAGCCTTCGGACATTATCGTAATCGATCGGCAGAACAGAGTTCTCCTTATCGACCGCGGATTTCCGATCGCGATGCCTGCAAATGGTCCGCTGATTTTTCGAAAAATCGTTTTCAAGCGTCACTTCCACTCGACATCGCCTCCGATATCACTACCGTCAGCGCGGCACTAATTGGCTATGTGGCGCGCCTTAAGACGAATCTCGCTGACTCAATGGATCATGTTCTCCATGGTGCTTGGAGTATTGGTCGGTTGGCTTTTCCCCGAATTCTCACAGAATCTAAAAGTCGTCTCGAACGTTTTCCTTCGTCTGATCAAATGCATTCTTGTGCCATTGGTTTTTTCAACTCTGGTAGTTGGGATTGCCTCGCATGGGAACGACCTCAAAGCTGTCGGCAAACTTGGTGTTAAAAGTATTCTCTATTTTGAAGTCGTCACCACGTTCGCGTTGGCCATCGGATTGCTTTCCGTAAATCTGATTCGACCCGGTGTCGGCGTAATTCTCCCGCCCCCTGGCACGGCAGAAAAGATAGCCGCTCCACCAATCACGCTGGCCGGGATCATTGAGCACATTTTCCCGCGCAGTTTCTTCGAAGCGGCGGCTGCGAATGATGTTCTGCAAGTCGTGACCTTCGCCATGATCTTCGCCGTCGCGCTGGTTCAGGTTCACGGCCGCCCCCATGACACCATGATCCAGTTTTTCGAGGGTCTCATGGAAGTGATGTTCAAATTCACCGGCATCGTGATGAAGTTCGCCCCGCTCGGCGTCGGAGCGGCGATGGCCTACACCATCGGACATAGCGGTATCGGTGTGTTGTTCAACCTCGGAAAACTCATTCTGACACTTTACGCGGCCCTGGCGGTTTTTTCTTTGGCAGTATTTCTTCCGATCGCCTTGTTCTGCCGCATCCCCGTGCTCGGTTTTTTGAAGGCAGTCAAAGAGCCGGCATTACTCGCTTTCTCGACTACATCCTCGGATGCCGCCATGCCCGGCGCGATGAAACGAATGATAGAATTCGGCGTTCCAAGACGCATTGTCTCTTTCGTGATGCCGCTCGGTTATTCTTTCAATCTGGACGGTTCCACGCTTCACCTGGCTGTCGGTACCGTCTTTATAGCGCAGGCCGCGGGAATCGAACTCTCCATTGGAAAGCAACTCGCCATGATGCTCACCCTGATGTTGACCAGCAAAGGCATGGCCGGTATCCCTCGCGCTTCCCAGGTTATCATCGCAGGAGCGCTCGTGACCTTTGGTTTGCCGTTGGAAGGCCTGATTCTCATCATCGGCGTAGACGAGTTAATGGACATGGCCCGCACCACCATTAATCTCGTCGGCAACTGTCTCGCCACCGCCGTGATGGCCCGATGGGAAGGCGAATTTGGAAAAGTCGAAGAAATTCAGGAAAGTTAAACCGAAGGTTTAGAGTTCCGGCTTCAGCCGACGAGGTGGTCGTCCGCATACTCACCGAAATCACGAATCGAAAACTCCTTCCAACCCGGTTCGGCATCATCCCGACTGATTCGTCACTGTTTCACCCTTAAACGAACCTCAAACAGTTTGGGCCATCGTTTGCCCGTAACAAACAGCCGATCATTAACGGCATCATAAGCAATCCCGTTGAGGACATCCGTGGTTTCATCGCGATCCTCAGGTGCAAGCAAGCCAGTGAAGTCAATCACACCCACGACTCTTCCGGTTGCCGGGTCGATGCGAGCCACCTCGTCCGTCACCCAAATGTTCGCGAATATCTCGCCCTTGATATACTCCAATTCATTCAAATGTGTTACCGGCTGATGCCGGGCTTGAACGTTGATCGTCCTCTTCACCTCAAATGACGCTGGATCCAGAAATCGGATGCGATCGGTTCCATCGCTCAGTATCAGCGACTGACCATCCGTCGTCAGTCCCCAGCCTTCGCCTTCGTAGGTAAACTCCTTTTCCAATTGAAAACTCTCCTGATCATACACGAATCCTTTCTGATTCTGCCACGTGAGTTGATAGAGTTTGCCATTGAGGGCCGCGAGTCCCTCCGCAAAGAATTGCGTCGACACTTTCACCTGCTTTAAAACTTTGCCAGAAACCAAATCAACTTTTCGAAGACTCGATTGCCCGTTCAATCCGGTGCTTTCCAACAACGTCCCGTCGCGATACACCAATCCTTGGGTGAAAGCATTTCGATCGTGCGGCCACACGTTAATTACGTCATAGGCGTAAACGGTGAAATCATTCGTTATCGCGCTCGATTGCCTGGTTGGTTCTACTACTGTTTGAGTTTTGACCGCGGAAATATTTACATTGGATTGAAAGAAACCCTCTGAATTTGTCGGCACACTCCTGCCGCAACCCCCTAGAAAAAGGAAAATGAGAGCGATCTCTGGAAAATGCAGCCTTCGTTTTTTGCTTTTCATCGGAAATTGGATTTGGATCTCGGACATTGTTGCCCTGATAATAGTCGAAACTCCGGAATCTTTTCAGTCTCTTTCTTTTCCGGATGGGGCTTGCGGGCACAAGATCCGAACGGAGTGGCGTGAGCTTTGCCGGAATTGAAGTCCGCCCCGTAAAGACTACACCAGTGGCGGTTCTTCTCCCCGCGATCTGAAGTATTCGCGCAGGAAAACCAAGTCGGGCGCGTCTTTGGCACGGTGTGTCCTT
>JAQGOX010000933.1 GCA_028293365.1 Verrucomicrobiales bacterium
TTCAAGGTCGCGTAGGAAAATTCCTGGAACACCCGGGTGGGCACTCCCCCATTCAAACAGAAGCGAGCCCGCGCACTCATCATGGAAGGTTGCAACAGAGTAACGAAACCGTTCGTTAACCAATAGCTGTCGAGCGCATTCGGACGTGCCTTCGCGTTCTTCGCGTTTAAATTTGCCAAAGTGACTGGAAGGGTGCGCCTCATGAACGAGTCGGCGAATCTTTTCGGTGGTTTCACGCGAGAAAGCCGCCTTCCCCCAGTGCTCGCAGATTATCTTAATTAATTATTGAAAATAACAGCGCCATTGCAATCGATTGCTTTTCTCTTGCAATCGTTAACCGAAATTGTAATTTCAGTTTTGTTAGTCCAGTTCTTTGACATTTGAATCAGATCGGACAAAAGGCCGCGTGGAAACACGCCGGATCGGCTGTGCTGCGTACGGTCTTCGTCTGGCACTCTGTTTTTGATGCTGCAGAATGCCAGGCGAAGGTCGAACTGTTGCGATGCCGATGTGGTATCAGCTCGTGGAATCACACTGCCACACGATATCACGCTCTTTTTTTAATTCCCCTTCGTGTATTTTGATTCTTCCGTGGTTAAATCTTCCCCGACTGCTCGGCAGAGGGCAATTGTGTTTAAAACACAGATGGGACACAGTCAAAACACAACTGAGACACGGTTCGAACACACCTGAAAACACAGTTAAACCCCAATGAAACCTGGTGACACACCAAAACACAGTTCAACTAATTTTTCCGCCGCCAGAGCCCGATTTTTCTGACCCCATTTTTTTGACGAAAATTCCCAGCCGAATCGGAAGCAAGTCGAAGTGGGAGAAAAAACATACGAACTCGAGTGGGGAGCAAACCTGAATATGAACAAAAAGCTGTAAACCGGTCGTTGAATGAACACAACACAATTTCTCAACCGATAAATTGGGCCTTGTATACGAATTTATACGAAAATATACGATTTTAACACCTTTTTGGCATGGGGGGGAGGGGGGCGAAACGCCGATGTTTCCGCACTTTGGACTTGAGACCTTGGACCTTGGACCTTGGACCTTGGACTAAAAGCGATCACACTGCCACACGCTAACACACGATCTTTTTTCTCGAGCCAATTGTGATTTGCCCAACTCGAAGCTCAGTTCCCGAAATTTCTTCTCCTTTCTTCGCGCCCTTTGCGTGAGGCTCTTCCCGTCCAACCTTCGGTTGCGGTCGGCCGCGCTCTGGCTCTGCGCGAGATTACTCCCTTTTGCCTAATTTTGCCGGTCGGCCAAAACGATCTGTGACGGTAAATGGCGATGTGAGACGATGAGGGACAATGAGGGACAATAAAAAGGACGATAATTCCGAGCAAAAGCTGATAAAAGACGATAAAGGACGATAATTTTTTTTATTTTTTTTGTGCGACGAACAGGCCACACCCCTGGTTGAATCCAGAAGCGTTCGTTCGAAGGGGGCGGTCCTTGATCTCGCCCTCGACTCAAACCTGGTGGACTCCGATTCGGTTCGAGCGTTCGTCCACAAACGTGCACATTGTCAGCGGTTGATCCTTGCGAAATGAGTCTAGACGAGCACCCCTCCCTTGCTCTACGTTGCTCTCTTATGTCGAAACTGGTGCAGGGGCCGAGCGGCGCGGAGACCGTTGGTTCCGAGCTGCCCTTTGAAGAGGCGATCAAACGTTTAGAGTCCATCGTAAGTTCGATGGAGTCAGAGGATTTACCTTTGGAAACGCTTTTGTCGCGGTATGAAGAGGGGAGCAAGATTGCCCAGCATTGTCAGAAAAAATTGAACCAGGCCGAAGTGCGGATTCAGGAACTGGAGAAAAACAGTTCCGGCCAGGCAATTATTAAGCCCGTTTCAATCAGTGAAGCATGAATATGAGCCGATACCTAGATATGGTCGATGACCCATCCCACGTAAAGAAGCTGACGCAACCACAATTGCTGCAACTCGCGGACGAACTTCGTCACGAGCTGATCACCAAGCTTTCCAAGAATGGCGGCCACCTCGGCCCCAATCTCGGCGTTGTGGAATTGACATTGGCGCTGCACATTGTTTTTTCGACGCCGAAGGACAAATTCGTTTGGGACGTCAGCCATCAATCCTACGTTCATAAACTGCTTACCGGACGCAAAAACCGCTTTGGCACGATTCGGACGACTGGTGGTCTGAATGGTTTCTCGCTCCGAACAGAAAGCGAACACGATTGCTATGGCGCCGGCCATGCAGGAACCGCACTTTCGGCTGCATTGGGTATGGCGGCGGCTCGTGATCAACGTCATACGGATGAAAATGTCGTCGCGATTTTCGGGGACGCGGCTTTGACGAACGGGATTTCCTTCGAAGCGCTCAACAATATCGCGCATACGACCAAGCGTTTCATCGGTGTATTGAATGATAACGAGTGGAGTATCGCCAAAAATGTCGGTGCCATCGCGAATTACCTCAATAAGCTCATTACGAATCCCCGCTACAACCGTTTGCAGAAGGATCTGGAGCGTTGGGTTAAGCGGATGCCCAAGGGCGAAACGGTTCTGAAGCTCGGACACAAAGCCGAGGAAGCCTTTAAAGGAGCGGTTACTGAAGTTGCATTGCAACCCAGCGATTCGATGGGGACGGATGGTCGCGGCGGATTTGGCAGCAGCTTGATTTTCGAAGAAATGGGCTTGCGATATCTCGGGCCGATTGATGGTCATGATCTGCCATTGCTGGTTAACTGCCTGGAATACGCCAAGAACTGCGAGCAGCCGATTGTGCTCCATGTCCTTACCAAAAAGGGCAAAGGATATGAAGCTGCATTGCAGCATCCCGAAAAATTTCATGGCACCGGGCCTTACGATATTACGACCGGAGCAGGACCGACCGCCAAGGCCGGCACCCCGCCTGCCTACCAGGAAGTATTCGGCAATGCGATGGTGCGCCTTTGCCAGAAAGACAGCTCCATCGTCGGTATTACGGCGGCGATGCCGAGCGGCACGGGATTAAAGGCTCTGGAAAAAGCGATGCCTAATCGCTATTATGATGTAGGTATCGCCGAAGAGCACGCAGTCCTTTTTGCGGCTGGCATGGCCACGATGGGGTTCCATCCTGTCGTTGCCATTTACTCGACGTTCCTCCAGCGTGCCTATGACTGCATTGTTCACGACGTTGCTTTGCAGGATTTGCCGGTAATCTTCTGTATGGATCGCGCCGGCCTCTCGGCTAATGACGGTCCGACGCACCACGGTCTGTTCGATATCTCGTACCTCCGTTGCGTGCCCAACATCATCGCCATGGCGCCCAAGGATGAGGACGAACTCGTGGACATGATGTTCACGGCCAGCATGCAGCCGCATCCTACGTTTATCCGGTATCCTCGTGGTAACGCGGAAGGGGTGCCCATCAAAGATCAACCGAAGGTACTGGATATCGGCAAAGCCGAAGTCATTCAGAACTTTGCGAACTCGGGCGGAAAGAAAGTCGCATTTTTCCCGCTCGGAAACATGATGAGTCTGGCTCGCACGGCAGCGAAGCAGCTTGTTGCGGATGGATTCGATGTCGCAATCATTAACCCGCGGTTTACAAAACCGTTGGATGCTGCGACGACTGAGTTTTTTGCGTCCGCCGCGGATTTGGTAATAACGATGGAAGACCACGTGTTGCCGGGCGGTTACGGCAGTTCGGTCATCGAATTACTGAGCGACAAGTCGATCGCGACTCCGGTGGTTCGCATCGGCTGGCCTGATCAATTCATCGAACACGCCACGTCGGTAGATTATCTGCGGGAAAAGTATGGTCTAACTTCGGCGCGCGCGATTTCAGAAGTAAAAACACATTTTGGGATAGAGGCCGTTCCGGCAAACGCAGTGGTGGCGGCATAATTTTTTAAGACAATGGCTAATACAACGTTGACTCCGCCGGCCGGCGGGAAGATTACTGTTTCCGGGGGCAAATTAACTGTCCCAAATAATCCAATTATTCCGTTCATACGCGGTGACGGAACCGGTGCGGATATTTGGGCCGCGAGCGAACGTGTGTTTGACGCCGCTGTGCAGAAAGCATACGGCAAAGATCGCAAAATCAGTTGGTTTGAAGTGTTTGCTGGCGAAACCGCCAAGAACAAATTCGACAATTGGCTCCCCGACGAAACGGTCGAGGCATTCAAAGAGTATCTGGTCGGAATCAAAGGCCCACTGACCACGCCGATTGGTGGCGGAATCCGGTCATTAAATGTCGCCTTGCGTCAGATGCTGGACCTCTATGTTTGCCTTCGTCCGGTGCAATATTTTACCGGTGTTCCCTCGCCGGTGAAACACCCGGAAAAGGTGGACATGATCATCTTTCGCGAAAATACCGAGGATATTTACGCCGGAATCGAATATGCCGGAGGATCGCCGGAATCTCAGAAAGTCCTCGATTTTCTGCAGCAGAATTTTCCGAAGGACTTTGCGAAGATTCGTTTCGGTACAAAAGACGCCATCGCTGGATACATGAAAATTGCGTCTCCAGATCATGATGCATCACATATACCGGTTCAGGTTGGTATTGGAATTAAGCCGGTTTCGAACGTCGGCACGATCCGTCTCGTAAAATCCGCTGTCGAATATGCGCTGAAACACAAACGTAAAAGCGTCACGCTGGTTCATAAGGGGAATATCATGAAATTCACGGAAGGCGCCTTCCGTGACTGGGGTTACTCCGCGAGTGAACGGATTTTTGGCGACAAAGTTTATACCTGGGCCAAATGGGAACGCACCAAGAAGGAAAAAGGCGAAGTTGCGGCGAATGATGAGCAAAAAGCCGCGCTTAAAAACGGCGCAGTTCTGATCAAAGACGCTATTGCCGATATCACCCTGCAACAGGTACTCACTCGTCCCGAGGATTTCGACGTGATTGCAACCTTGAACCTAAACGGCGATTACCTTTCCGACGCGCTTGCAGCTCAAGTCGGTGGAATCGGTATCGCCCCGGGCGGAAATATCAACTACGTCACCGGCCACGCGATTTTCGAGGCAACTCATGGCACCGCTCCCAAATATGCGAACCTTGATCGTGTCAATCCGGGCAGCGTAGTGCTAAGCGGTGAAATGATGCTTCGCTATCTCGGTTGGGAGGAAGCCGCCGATCTGATCATCAAAGGACTGAATGGAGCCATCGCGTCGAAACGTGTCACTTACGACTTCGCCCGCCAGATGGAAGGTGCCACCGAAATCAAATGTTCCGAGTTCGGTCAAAACATGATCGATCACATGTAACGGTTGCTATCGAGGCGTAGCTCGTCAATAAACCAGGTTTTCAAAAAGGCTCCTTCGGGAGCCTTTTCTCCACATCGGTTGCACCACCCGAATTCGGTTTCCGTAGAAGGAGATGGATAGTATTCTGGAGGCATGTCCTGGGAACTCAACTTGAGATTTTGCTCTTTCTTTCGGTTTCATACCTGTTCAGTAATTCTCTTTATCTGGCTGATCGGTCTTAGTTCACAGTCGGAGGGTGCAACCATCGCCCAGGAATGCCAACAGATCATTCAAAGCAAAGGCAAAACCAACGACTCCGTTCGTTTACATCATTTGTTCGAAGCGCATTGGGCGTATACGATGGGGCAATTTCCCGAGACAGCTACCGCTCTGGGTTACCCCGGACGTCACCAAGCCTGGACTGATTATTCTTCCAACGCGATTCAGGCTCGGAAAGCTGACTTAGGTCCCCTCCTCGACGCGGCGAAATCGATCGATTCTGCAAAGCTGCAGGACGGCGATGCTACCAGCCTGAATTTATTCCGTCGAAATGTCGAAGAAGACCTGAGTGGGACGCGCTTTCCTTCGGAATTTCTTGCGGTGACGCAAATGGGTGGCGTCATTCAAGACATACCGCAGACCTTGCAGATGATGCCGGGATTCAAGCTGCAAGATTTCGAGGATATGATCATGCGCCTCAACGGTGTTTCCAATCTCGTTCACCAAACCATCAGTTTGCTCCAAATGGGTTTGGACAGTGGAATTACACCACCGCAAATTACTCTTCGCGATGTCCCAAACCAAATCCGGACTCAGATTCCTGACGACCCGTGGAAAAGTCCGCTGTTAAGCCGGTTTTCGATGCTTCCAGACTTTCTTTCAAATTCGCAGAAGCAGTCATTGCGGGACCAGGCCATGGCCGCATACAGCAGCAACGCTTTACCTGCTTTCAAAGAGCTGTATCAGTTTTTCGGAATGAAATATGTCCCTGGAGCGCGCACCTCGATAGGAATGAGCGAATTGCCGAATGGCCGCGACTGGTATGCGTTTAATGTTCGCAAATCGACCACCACTCGATTGACCCCAAAGGAGATCCATCAGATTGGCCTAAGTGAAGTAAAGCGACTGCGCACTGAAATGGATCAATTAATTGCGAAAACGGGTTTCAACGGCGATCTGATCCAATTCAGTCATTTTCTGAGAACAGATCCGCAGTTTTTTTACGATAACCCAGATGAGTTGTTGCGTGGCTACCGTGATATTGCAAAACGTATTGATCCTGAATTGATGCGGTTGTTCGGGCATTTGCCTCGCTTGCCCTATGGGGTGGTGCCAGTGCCCGAATACTCGGAAAAATCTCAGACCACTGCCTATTACGAACCTGGAACTTTTGTGGGAGGCCGGCCCGGCCGCTTTTATGCGAACACCTATGATTTAAAAGCCCGCCCGAAGTGGGAAATGGAGGCTTTGACTCTGCATGAGTCGGTTCCCGGTCATCATTTGCAAATCTCGCTCGCCCAGGAATTGGATATCCCGGAATTCCGCCGGCACGGCACATTTACTGCATTTATCGAGGGATGGGGACTCTATGCGGAAAGCCTCGGGGACGAGTTGGGGCTTTATCGTGATCCCTATTCCAAATATGGGCAACTTACCTACGAGATGTGGCGCGCCATTCGTCTGGTGCTGGATACCGGAATTCATTCGATGGGATGGTCGCGCGACGATGCTTTGAAGTTTTTTCACGATAATTCGAGCAAAGCGGACCACGATATAATGGTGGAGGTCGATCGTTATATCGCCTGGCCAGGGCAGGCACTTGCATACAAACTGGGTCAACTCAAAATTCGTGAATTACGGAAGAAAGCTGAGCTGAAACTGGGTGCTCGTTTTGATGTTCGCAAGTTTCATGACGCAGTCCTGGGTAACGGCGCCCTGCCATTGGATTTGCTGGAAAAACAGATCAATGAATGGCTTTCCCGGCAGGATTGAGACCGTTTTTTCGGTGTTTCCGTAAGCATGTATCTCAGGGTTTTGCCCGATCTCTCTGAATTTTCCCTGACTCAAATTCCATCAGCCGTCCCAATCGCGGCAGTGCCATGTGGGGTGTAGTTTTGTTCGTTCGGCGGGACCAATTGGCCGAGTGAAAAATAAAATAAATTACGCATATCTCATATGGCAAACATAGCAAACAAGTTCAGTGAAAATGTTCCTGGTCAGTTTTATGTCGATAATCAATGCATTGACTGTGATCTATGCCGGCAATGCGCGCCCACCATTTTCAAACGCCAGTTTGCCGGCGGGATGGGCCACTCGTACGTTCATCGTCAGCCGCTGACACCACGTGAAAAAATGGTTGCTTTGGATACCATGCGCGCGTGCCCGGTTGAAGCAATCGGCTGCACGACACCAGTTGAACAAACCGATGAATATCACGATTCCTTAGGATCCATCGGTTTGTTCAACGCGGTGGCTGTCGCATAGCTCAGAGTTTTAAGAGAAACAGCGATACCCCCTGTCGGGGCAGGGAAAACGAATAGTTGGACCGACCCTTCTTTAATTCGAAGCTGCTTTGGCCCCTCAATTGCAATGAGTTGACCGGCTTTCTCGATCGCAGCATACTCTTCAGCAGATGGCTTTTGCGGCGAACCCATGCGTTTCCAAACTGTGAATGCGTTACTATGGTCCTGATCAATGCGATATTCGCGTAGTTCCAGAGTGTGTTTGCCTGTGGGAATTCCTTTCAGGCTCAGGTTCACAGATGCGTCCGGGCCTGCCACGTCATCGTCGTGATAATGCCAAACCAGGATGCTGATTTCGTTTTGATCAATCGCCGCCAGGGCTGCGACATCCGGTTTTTCTCGAACGCCCGCGCGCAAAATCTCCTCGAGTGAAACTTCACCATCGCTCTCAACCACGAGCTTTTTCCCTCTCATTTTGCTAAACATTCGAAAAACGTTAAGCACCGGTTTGTCGATCCCGTTGCTTGCCAAAGAACGGAAGCCAGCAAAATAAGGTTGATCTTCAAATTCAAATGCCCAGGTGAGAGCTCCCTCCAGATTCACTCCATACTTCGCAGCAAGCTGGTATTTTCGCGCGAAGCTCGCGGCGGTGTAACTTGAATACATCGTTCCGTTCCGGTAGGCGAGGGCCGGTCCCTGGCAAGCCGCGCAACCTTCCGGATCCGACTCTCCGATCACGATAGGCGTTCGTTTCAATTCGGGGTACGAGCCAATTATTTTGAAACCATCTTCGATCGTTCGCAAATGATTCGATATTCCCATGCGCACATGCCCATTCGTTGTGATTGGCGCTCCTTTGGCATGGAATGAAACGAAGTCGATCGGTGTGCCGATTTTGCCGGTCGCATAATTTGTTCCGCGAAGACAGTGCTCCAAAAAATCTTGGGTAAAATTTCCGCCACTGCCCGCGCTGTCGGATCCTCCGACCTTTGCCGTTGGCAGCGCCCGTCGCACCGCATCAATGGCGTAATCGTGAAGTTTGCGAAATTCCGCTGGGGTTCCCCGCCAATACCCGATATTCGCTTCGTTCCACACCTCCCAATACCAGGTTTCGACTTCGGTGCGGCCGTATCTTTCAACGCAATGCTTCGTCCATTTGAAGACTAGTTCCGCCCACTTGGAATAATCCTTGGGCGGATAGGCCCAGCCTGTGTAAATCTCATTGTAGGCTGCTTTCGGCGTCCAATGATGTCGATAAGGCTGGGGTCGTACTGACATCGCCTCGGGCATGAATCCAATTTCGGCGTATGGCCGCACTCCATCGGCTAAATAGCCATCGAAAATGCGATCCAGAATCGTCCAATTGTAAACCGCATTTCCCTTCGCATCTTCGTTGTAAACCCCAGTGGATCCCCACTTTAGTGCGGGTGTGCCGTCGCCCGAAGTCAGGAGGTTGTGCGTCCGAAAATAGACATTCTTCCGCCCTAACGATCCCAGTTCTTTGAGCAGTTTCTCGCCATTTTGCATGTAGGCATAGTTGGGTTCGTCGGCCCCGAAGAAACGCCAGATCGGTTTGAGGTCTCCCTCACTTTTTGAAGCGTCGATCCGAATCCCTACCGGAAATGAATCGGCGCCGACCGTTCGGGCAATGGTGCCAATCAGTAGCAAGGCCCAGGAAAATGATTGAAGCTTCATGTTTGTGCGGCGAATTGATCGCTTGGCAAGGCAATGATCTCCTTGCCATTAACTTTATCGTGATTCACACCGATGGTCGTGAATATCATTCGTTCGTCAATGTCGAATGAAGCATGCCAAACCAATCGACTCCTCCTCTTGAAAATATTAGCGTCGAACCTTTCCATTGTAAAAGTCGTGTATGAAATTGATTAAAATCCTCGCCGCCACGCTTGCGTTGAATCCGTGCGCAGCCGTTTTTGGCCAAAACCAGCAACCGCTGACTGCGGAGGCAATCCTTAAAAAAGTCTCATATCCTTCTGAATTTGAGGCCACGGTATTTGCCTCGCCGCCCAACATTTCCTATCCAATTTTCATCAGTGCCTCCCCTGATGGAATTCTCTTTGTCGGATGTGACGAGAATGGCTCGCTCGATCGGAAAGCGGGCCGCGGCAGAGTCGTCATGTGCCAGGATACCGATCACGATGGCAAGGCTGATAAGTTCACTGATTTTGCGAAAATGGACAGCCCGCGTGGCGTGGC